>JALULO010000117.1 GCA_027056215.1 Campylobacterales bacterium
AGTGCATTTTGGTTCAAAACTTTCTCAAAAGAGGGATGCTTATGAAAAGCTTTTAACTCACTAGAGAAGAGTAAAACATTCCCTTTTTGATACCAAAAAAGTGGTTTAACACCCGCACGGTCACGTACTAAAAAAAGTTTCTCTCTGTTTTGATCTACAATAGCCATCGAAAACATACCATTGAAACGATTGATACATGAGATTCCCCAGCAGTGATATGCTTTTAGGATTACTTCTGTATCACTATGCGAAGAAAATGTATATCCTTCTTTAATCAAATCTTTTTGTATCTCTTGAAAATTATATACTTCACCATTATAGACAAGATGTACATTGTCATGTTGCATCGGTTGATGTCCGCTTTTTGAAAGATCAAGGATACTCAGCCGTTTATGCCCGAGTGCTATAGCCATATCGTGATTGCTTTGAAATGTACAAATACCCGTATCATCTGGTCCTCTGTGATGTAAAGTTTGTGTCATTTGTTCAATTATAACTTCATCATCAGCACTTTTATGATTGATAAAACCAACTATTCCACACACGTAATCACACCTCAACTTGATGATGGATATAAGAGTAGTCAAATTTCACTTTGTCATCATTGTACTCTTTGAGCGAGTTTATAATCATACCGGCATTTTTGATGTGTAACTGTTTTACCATAGCATCTATCTCTCTTATTGATTTCTTCTCACTAAACTCTGACTTGACAACAAAAAGAACAATATCAGCATACTTCATCAATGCCAATGCATCGGATACATAGTTCACCGGTGGAGTATCAAGTACGATATAATCATACTCTTTTCGTAAATCGTCTAAAATTTCTTTCATCTTCACCGAAGCTAATAATTCTGTCGGATTTGGCGGTATCTTACCAGATGTAACAATATGAAAGTTTTCATAAGGCTCACTTTGCCATACTACTTTTTCCATCTCCTTTTTACCTGAAAGTACATCTGTTATACCAACATTATTATTCATACCAAATTTACGATGTAATTGGGGCATCCTCAAATCTAGTGACAATACAATAGCCTTTTTCTCACCCATACCAAGTACCGTTGCAAGGTTGGCAGCAAATGTTGTTTTACCTTCATTTGGCACACTTGAAGTTACCAGTATCACTTTGCTCTCATTTTCAGAAACGATATAGTCCAGATTGTTTCTGATCTTTCGAAGTGCTTCTGTAGCTGGAGCACTACTATCTTCTAAAGCATATGCACGGTTGTATTGGGTACTGTTGACATAAGGTATTTTACCAAAAACAGGAATGGTTGTAAGATTTTGGATATCTTGAATATTTTTTATTTTTGTATCTAATTTACTTCTAAACCATGTATGCATGATAGATGCTATCAGACCTAAAAACAACCACGTAGACAATAAAATAGAAAGTTTTGGTGCTAACTTTTCTTGCGGACGTTTTGGATAATCCAAGATCTTTTTATCTGGAACAATAGAAGCTTTTCGTAAACCTATTTCAGATTGTTTTTCAAGTAAATAATTATAAATTTTATCATTGACATTAAAAAGATTTTTATAACGTGTCAATTCTATATCTTTTTGTGGTAACTGACTCAATAATCCATTGTACTCGTTAATAACTTTAGCAAGTACCGTTACTTTTTGATGTACTCTATCATAAATACCAAGAGATACTTTATTGATATTTGAAATAACATTTTTTAGAGCTCTTTGTATCGCTATCACTTTTGGATGGTTAGCTGTATATATCTCATCAAGTTGCACTTCTTGTGTTTGTAACTGCTGCATTTGTGTTATAAGATTATTTAATATTGGGTATTCTTTAGATAGCGAACTAATAGCGCTATAATTACCTATTTTAACATCATGATATAATTTATTGACTACTTCATATTCAATTTGTGCCATTTTATACTCATGTTTAAATTGGTTTAATCGTTGAATCGTTTCTAATGTCTGGGCCTTAATATCAGCTATTTTATTTCTCTTTTTAAAACCTTCTAATGAAGTTTCAGAAAGTTTTAGTTTACTGCTGACACGAGAAAGTTGATCGTTGATAAACGCAAGTGTCCTACTCTGTTCTTTTAAAAGATCTTTTTTGATGTAATGCATATACCGTTGCAAATAGATATCAAGAAAATCCTTTGTTCTTTGTGCAATATTATCTTGATATGTTAACATCAAAACATGTGATTTAAAAGATGCTGTCTGAACTGTAAAATTTTTCTTGACTCTTGCCAAAACTGTTTCTGGCTTTAATAAACTAAAATAGTATATTTTATCTTGAAAATTTTTATGTTTTTCTATGACAAAATAAGAATTATGATAACGGATTGGTTTACCATAAACAAAGGTAGCATCAATATAAAAAGTTTTTTGTTTAGATAAAAAGGGAATCATAGACTTGATTTTAGAGCCTATAGACGAGATTGTTTTTAAATGAAATCTATTCTTTCCTAAATCTGTAATTTGTATTTTTCTATCAAATAAGATTTCATCAGAAATAGAAACTTTTTTCAAAGAAAAAGGTACATCTCTATATAACTCTATGGTCTTAAATTTTTCTTTGGCAAAATATGCAGTATGCATGGAAAGATCATGAATCGTTTTTTCAAGCAAAAAATTTGAACGCAATATATCAATCTGTGTTTCAATACCTACAGGCGTACCTGAAGTATTGTATTGAAAAGCATTTTTATCGAAAGGCGCTTTTTGTTGGATTTCGATTGTAGTATATGTCTGATAGACAGGTGTACTCATATAATAGATAACATACCCTATCAATGTAAACAGAAGTAAGATGAATAAATTAGTCCATTTATATTTAAAAAATTGTTTTATTATATTTTTAATATAAAATTGATCATCATTTACAGATAGTTGCATGCCACATACCTTTTACAATATTTGCCTATAAGAT
>JALULO010000118.1 GCA_027056215.1 Campylobacterales bacterium
ATCCTCTACACCTTTAGTAGAGTTAAACACAAGAACATCAAAACCATCATTTTCAAGATGATACTTTTCTAGTTCTGATAAATCAGTATCATCTTCAACAATCAAAATCTTAGCTTTAGCTTGTATCGTATTCACTATAAAATGCCTGTTTTTTTTGAAATGATAACTTATCTCAATAACATAACGATTACAGAATCGTTACAAAATGGTTACATGTTTAAGGTAATAGGGTGAGATTTAAAGATACTTTAAATTTGGTATAATACTATAGCGTTAGAGGTGTTTACACAGATATTTTAAAAAATCATCCGTTAACTACTATGGGCACATACACTTCTGTTAACAATTCATCTATTGACACTTCTCTTTTATTGTTTAAAAACTTTTGAATCACAGGTACATCCCTCAACACGATTTCGCTTTTATACAGCCAATTTCCAAAAATAGAGTCATATGTATCTGTTAAGTTTGCATGATCACCTTTATGTAAAAATACTGCATATTTGCCACCGTCTAGTGTTTTTGTACGAATCTGTTCATCTTTGATGGGTTTGACCTCTTTTGTTCGTGAGATACAAGCATCATATCGTAATCTATCATGATGAGCGATATCAGGATTATCATACGCTATGGCATATGCAGCAAAATGGCGATTAAACAAAGTATGTTCAGACGCAAAGGCAATAAGTTTTTCCCAAATACTATCTAAAAGAGCATAGTCACCTACATGGCGAATGGTATAAACATCGATAGGATCGATAACTTCAGTGCGAATCGGCTCTATATCAGCATAAAATTTTCGCTTTGGATGTAAACTCTTTTTATATTCACTAGGATTTACACCAAACATCTCTTTGAAGGCTTTATTGAAAGCAGAGGGTGTATTGTAGCCTGATTTCATAGCAATTTTTGTGATGTTTTCTTTATCCACTTGCATCTGAAAAAGTGCTTTTTCCAGTAAGAGCCTTTTGATATACTTGTTAAGTGTTTCACCTGTATAGGCTTTAAAGATACGGTGAAAATGGTAGTATGAGTAGCCAGATACAGCTATCAAATCTTCGATAGTCACATACTCCAAATCATTTTCAATCGCTTCTAAAACCTTATGCATCGTATCGCTATATACTTCCTTCATGAAAGAAGTATACTAAAAAAAATATTCAGCCTCAATCAGTACCTCATAGTTGTTTAAGGCACTGCCATATTCGCTCTCTTTTTTGCCCTGATAATTTCTCACAAACAGGTTGGTTTGCAAACTATCATGACAAGCATATTCAAGACCAATCTGACTAAGTGTACTACCGTCATAAGGGTTTATCCAGGCTAAAAATGAAGCATCTAAGTTAGTTCGAATATCACTTGCTCTTGAAAGCACAAAAAATGCTTGTTTACTCATAAGCGACTCACTCTCTGCGATATCTGTCCTAATGATCCCTAAGTCTCTGGTAAATCGAGGGTGTTCTTTTTGCAATTCAAACCAATCATCCCAATCACTTTTATCCAATCCCCCGCTATTAAAAATATATTCAAAAGTTGTCACTATATTTGACTCACTGGTATAATTTATCCCTAGTACTGCTTGATCTATATATTTTTTATTGTGATGAAAGTGGTTATAAATCTCTTGACTAATACCATTTTTCTCTATACTTTTCGTGATATCACTTTTTCCCTTTTTAAGTGAGTTTTCAAGATACATAATCCAATTGTCATACACATAACTCACATTAAACCCAAAGTGAACATTATCTTCATCATAATGCAAAATCACCGATGAACTTACATCTTTAAAGCCACTATAATCTACAAACAACGAAGCCCTATCATGATAATTTGTCTCATCAAGATGTAAACCTATGTATTTTTTGTTACTGAAAATGCTATCTTTATCCACAGATATTTTAGGTGCATATAATCCCTTCAATGTCAATTTATCTAAGAAGAATGTCTCACTAACAAGCAAAGCACCCAAACGATTCTCTTTGCGTTCTTTTGGATCATTTGAGAGTGTTAAAGAAGTACTTCCTTTAAAGTAATCGGTAGGATTATATCCATGTGCAATCCCTTCTTTAACATTAATACGCCCTACTTCATAAAAAGATATTTCTGCAAAACTTCCTTTATAGTAAAGCTCTTTGATATTAAAATCTTGCCTATTTTCATCTGCAATGAAACAAATATCGTATTGATAATTTTTTGCTTGATTAGCCAAGCGAAAGTATAAAATCTTCGCATCTTCACTCTCTTCATTTTTTTGCAAACTAAGCTTCAATCTCATATCTAAAGGGCTTTTATCCACCTTAAACGAGCTCTCATCTTGATCAATCTCATCTAAAAAATCTAATTCATCTGCTTTTATCATAACAGCCACAAAAAGTAATACCAAAAAACGCATCGTTACTCCTCATGGAACTTTGAGAGATACTCTTTGTTAAACCAAAAATCCGGCAAGGTTTTCTCTTTGGTCTCTGCAAACTCCATTTTTGTTGCTTTACTCCTGTCCACTCCATCGAAGATCAAAACTTGCGTCGGTCTAATCTTTCCTAGCACTTCTTTAAATTTTCGATAATAACTTATTTTGAGCAAGTCTCTATTTGATGAATAAAACTTTGCACGAATAGGATAAAATTTTTCAACATCCACCCAATATTCCACAAAAGGATAACTCACATCAGCGCTGATAGCCTCCATAGATATTTTATAACACGCCCGCTGTTTTTTGCTGCCATCTTTGATTGTTTCTTTTCCCTCTAGTTTTACACGATAGTCTAGTGCGAAGTTCGCACTCATGACATCTGCACTGGAAGATTGCCCCATCAGACGCTGTTGCGGTGACATTTGGGCAATGGCTTTGGAGTTTGGATCATAGAGCCACATCCTATTTCCATCTCGTAAAATCAACT
>JALULO010000119.1 GCA_027056215.1 Campylobacterales bacterium
AAATCGCTTGTGGGGTGTAGATGGTGGAGAAGATGATGGAAACGATAAAGAAGAGGGTGAGAGAGGTTTTTAGCATGGTTTAGTTCGCTAGTTCCACTTCAAAATATTCCTTCAATACCACCTCTTGTCCCTTTATCTCATCTATCAAAGGGCTATCATTGTCGATAATAAAAACAACCTTTTTAATGATACTCTCTATCATGATAGGCACAAACTCTTTCAATAGCCATTTTGTATCTGCCTTGTCACTCTTTAATCCGTTCGTAGTATCTGTAATCCAATATATACGCAACGCTGAAAGCTTTAAGCTACATTTTCCAATGAAAAATTAACCACTTCTATCATACGATTTTTACTCTTCGCTTCTTGGACCATAGCTTCAATATTCTCCGCTACTTCATCACTAATCCACTCTTCACCGCAAAGTGAGCAAACGGTAGCAGGGGTCTCTCTAATGACGACAAGATTTGTTCCCAAATCTACGGTGAAAGTCACTTTCCCTTGCTCTTTTTCTCCATTGCAGATAGGGCATCTATTTTCATTCGTTTTCATTTGATCTCCTAGTTTTTAAATCTTCTTTAAAATGTGCCATACTTGCCAGATATGCAGTGATGACATAAATAGTTTGAGTCACATCATCTAAACTTGCAACAACATGAATAGCTTTAAAGTCTGAATAAAAAAATAACGCACTTTCAAAAGGGACATCTGTCTCATAGTGCTCAATAATATCACCCTCTCGTAAGGCTCTTTTTACTTCAGCACGACTGATACCTCGCTCAAGCATCCGCTCCAATGCATGTTTTCGCCACTCAATCTGACCGATATCCAAAGCTTTTATGATCTTCTTTTTATCCATTTTTTACTCATTTTCCTTCGTATTTAATTATATCGTATTTTCATTGGTTAGGGTCTCCTTTTTCTATAAGAGTTGCACTATCTTCCATAAGACTGGCAAATAGTGGCCCTCATCTCCTTTAATATGATGGAGTAAATCTAAGTTTCATAGAAGCAGTCATCAGGGAAAGACTGCCTATCGTGAGAAGTGTGATAGAAGATATTTTGAAAAATAATCATTTTTAAAACAAAATCCTCTCCAAGCCATCTTCTTTTAGATTATCCGTCAGCTTCCAAAGAGTAGCTTGTGAGTTTGAGAGGGTAAAGAGTATAAATGAGGGATCGTTTATATTAAAGTGTTTGAGGTACTCTCTGTTGTCTATGAGGTGTTGTTTGATCTTTGTGTCATCTAGTATCTCTAGGGTGGTTGTGATTCTAAGCATCGTAGAAAAATCAGCAGATAGGTAGCAGAGTTCGCTTTTTTGGTTTTGCTTTATCTGCTTGCCTACTTGTTTGTCGAGTGAGGTTGTAAAGTAGATTTTATCTTCGATGATATTTGTTAGAAATGCTCTTACATGGGGTTGATCTTGCTGTGATGTAGCGATGGTGCAAACGGGGTTTTGCTTTATAAATGCGATGATATCATGATAGTTCATAAGCGTCCTTTTTTCTAAAATTGTAGTCAATTTAGAAGAGAAAGACTATAACAATCTTCTCAAAAACTATCATATTTGTCTCTTTATATACTCCTTTGGTGTGAGTGAAAAATGTTCTTTAAAGAGTTTAGAAAAGTAGGCTGTAGAGTTAAATCCACATTGACGAGATACTTGGGTGATTGATAGCTTGTGTGAACGTAGCATTTTTTTTGCATTTTGAAGGCGGATGGTTTTAAGATAGTGCATCGGGCTGATACCCATCTCTTTGGTAAAGATTCTTGAAAAGTGACTTTTTGATAGATGTGACATCTTTGCCAAATCCTCTAAAGATATCTCACGCTCAAAATGGGTATTGATAAACCTGATTGTATTTTGTATGATAAGGTTGTCTGTCATCTCAACTGATGGCGAAGGGTAATCTATCAGGTTTCGTATGATTTGATGCGCAAGAAGCGTCGCAAGATTTTCAAGTAAAACTTCATCAACAGAGTGATTATTTTGGGTTTCTTGGATGAACTCTTTAAGATATAGTTCTATCTTGTGATTTTTGATCTTGGTGATTGTACCATCAAAGTGTAGAGGAGTATCATGATAGTGTGATAAGCAACGCTCAAATAACTTTTTTTCTATAAAAATGGCACTATATTTTGGTGGGAGATAGTGTTGCACTTCATGATGTTTGATATAAGGTGAGAGGCAAAACATCGTGTTTGGCATAGATGAAATCGTTTTCCCATCGATGACGACCTCCGTCTGGGTATCATAGGTAAGTACAAACATATACGAAGGGTGATCATGATCTGGTGTGACAGCATATCCACAACTACCACCTATAGGTATGAAAATAGCCAGTTTTTGAGAGACAAAAGAGTCGATGAACTTTAGGTTTTCCTCTGTGATAGTGTCTCCGACTAGGGTTTTTACGGTTTGTAGGTTTTGTTTTTTTAGCATATCTTTTTTAAACACTATTTTTAAAATGATACATCATCAGTGAACTTGCCACTGCTACATTGAAACTTTTGACCATAGGGGAGATCTCTATCATGACTGTTTCGTCACAGATCTCTAGTATCTCCTGTGAGATTCCTGCGTGTTCATCTCCCATCAACAAGACCCATTTTTTTGGTATGTTTACTTCTTGCAATGGGGTTGCATCTTTTGTGACTTCTGCGGCAAATATTTTATAGCCCAAAGATTTGAGTGTTTCTAGGGTGGAGTGGATATCATGATAAGTTTCTATTCGTAGTTGGCTTACATATCCCATCGATACTCGTAACGCTTTTCGTCCAAAAGGATGTGGGCTTTTTTCGGAGATGATAAGTGAGTCTACGTCAAGTGCAGCAGCGGATCTAGCGATAGCCCCGACATTTTCATTTTTAGTGATATTTTCTAGCATGATGATGTGAT
>JALULO010000120.1 GCA_027056215.1 Campylobacterales bacterium
TCATCAACTTCAAAATGTACGTTTTCACAATATCGGAACTGATCTTGATCTTTTTGCCCATCATCGATATGAAAGCATTGTCAAAAGTGTGGATATATTGAAAAAAGAAGGCGGTGCGCTTATATTTTTAGAAAAGTCAACCAATGAAAACCCATACATGAAAGAGTTTGGTATCGGTGCACAGATTTTAAAATATTTAGGATTTAGTGAGATCAAGTTACTTGTGACAAAAAGGAAAAGAGAGTTTGTGGGAATCAGCGGTTTTGGGCTGCATATCAGCCAGGAAGTTGAATTATAGAGAGCAAAAACTCTCTATGCTACTTGTTGATCACCTTGTAACTGTGCAAGTATCTTTTTAAGACCTCTCACTTTTTTGGCAAAAGTTTCCATTTCTTCGTTTATCAACGATTCTTCAAAGACATCGTCAGCCCATTTGAGTTCACTTTGTTTATCTTTATATTTTTGCATATAGATTGCTAGCTGTGCTTGATATTCTGTTTTTTTGTTAATATCGATGTTAGTCATACTCATAATTTAACTCCTCTATATTTACATGTTGACCACGAATATGCACTTTTGCATACTCCACAATTTTTCCATGAAATCGTGAATAAATTGTGAATAAATCTATATCTTTATTATAAAGCTTTATTATATCATCATGATGTTCGATGATACCGTGTTGCAACCAGTTTTGAATCTCACTATAAGATTCAAACGTATACCCAAGTGCTTGTAAAAGTCTTTTTGTATAACTATCTACGACCATCACTTCCCTACCGCATCCGTAACAGAGTATCGCATCACAGCTCTCTTCACCTAAGCCTTTTTGTGCTAGTAACCACGCTCTATCTACTTGGTTTTGAAACGTATCAAAATCACCAAATTCATGAAGGATATTTTGACAAAGCAACTTTAACCATTTTGCTTTGGTATTGTAAAATCCGCTTGGTTTTATCAGTGTTTGTAACGCTTTTAGATCAACTTCACTAAGGGAATGAAGTTCTACAAGATTGTGTTGATGCAGATTTTCTAATGATTTTTCAACTTTTTGCCATTTGGTTTGTTGTGTCAAAATAGATCCCACAACAACTTCAAATGTCAAGCTATTTGGCCACCAATAAGGATTTCGTTCATGTTCGATATAACCCGCATTTTTCAATGCTTTTAAAAGCATAAAACTATCTGTTATCATTTTAAATCTTTTCCTTACTCTCTATACGCTTTTTGTGTTACCTTGATCTCATTTTCATCATAAGCTTTGATTTTAAAGGCATCTATACATTTGCCCTCTTCTATCTCAAAAATCACACCTTGCAAAATCTTTTTGCATTGATTTGGTACATCAAATTTTCCTGATATACTGGTTAAAAATCTATCCATCGGCTGTTTTGTATCCATACCTATGACATTGTCACGACAGCCGGTAAGTCCAACATCTGTTACATAAAAGGTATCGCCATCAATCACCAAATCATCTGTACCGACATGGGTATGTGAACCGCAAATCGCACTTACTTTACCCTTAAGTATGGCTAAAAGTGCCCTCTTCTCGCTAGTGGCTTCTGCATGAAAATCGATAAAAATATTGCGATATCCCTCTTCATGTAGTCGCTGTACCTCATCAACGATCATGGTAAAGGGATTATCCACCATAGGCATCGTATAATGCCCCATCAGATTGATAACAACAAGTGTCTCACCACCAACATCCATATAGGCTATACCTTTACCCGGCGCGGCTTTGGGATAGTTTAATGGTCTTAAAACGGGTAGTTCATCCAATAAAGGAAGTATGTCTTTTTTATCCCATGAATGGTTTCCACCTGTAAAAAGTTGTACACCTGCATTGATAAGCTCTTTGGCATTTTTTACACTTAAGCCAAATCCATGGCTGGCATTTTCACCATTGATGATGACTACATCTGGAGCAAATCTTTCTTTGATTTTTTTAAGATGATATTTAAACATCACCCGTCCTGGTTTACCGACAAGATCGGCTATATAAAGCACTTTCAAAAGTATTCCCTTTTACAAATACAATTATTTAAATTTAGCGAATAATCGTATTTTGAATTATATAAATTTTTAGGATTATATCGCTTTTCTATGCAAAAACAAATGATCACTCTACTATAATAATCAGCAAATCAGGGGATGGAGGCTTTTTACTATCATGAAAGATCAAACCAAAGTAATCCATAGCGGATATGACAAAGACACAAATGCCACGATGGCTGTGCCGATTTACCAAACAACTGCTTATGAGTTTAGAGATGCACAACACGCTGCAAACCTCTTTGAACTCAAAGAGCTTGGAAATATCTATACAAGATTGATGAATCCCACTACAGATGTACTGGAAAAGCGTTTTGCAGCTCTTGAAGGTGGCAGTGGCGCAATCGCTACATCAAGCGGTATGGCAGCGATTTTTTATACCATCGCAAATGTTGCCCAAGCAGGTGACAATATCATCTGTGCAAGTAAGCTATATGGTGGAACACTCACACTTTCAGGACATACGATTAAGCGTTTTGGGATTGAATCACGTTACTTTGATGTACATCAGCCACAAGAGCTCGAAGCACTGATAGATGATAAAACCAAACTTATTTTGATTGAAAGTATTACCAATCCAAGTATCGATGTACCAGATTTTGAGGGGATCGTAGCTATCGCTCAAAAACATGGCATCCTCGTAGCAGTTGACAATACGGTCGCTACACCTATTCACTGTAAACCTTTTACTTTGGGATGTGATCTCAGCGTTCACTCAACAAGCAAATATACGACCGGTCAGGGTTTAGCGATAGGTGGTATCATCGTAGAACGTAAAAATCTAGTTGAAAAGATAAAAGGAAACC
>JALULO010000121.1 GCA_027056215.1 Campylobacterales bacterium
CACTAAAAAGCATACGATTTATCTCTCTTGATCCTGCTACAAGACGCATAAATACTTTTCCAAGTTCAAAATGTTCACTTTCATGTAACCAAATATCGATCGAATTGACAACATCAACATACGTTTCCAACTCCTTGATGTCATAGCCCTTTGCCAAGAAATAATCATACGTGATTTTAGTAGCACATCGTGTCGTATCGAGATGATACCACGTATATTTATTTGCACAATCTTGACCAGTTTTGTGATGATCAAGCAATAAAATTTCTATATCTTTAGGAGAATTTTCAACACCTTGAACCAGATTTTTCGCTTGCTGTAAACTGAGGTTCAAATCTGTAATCAAAATCAGATTATCTTCAGAGCCTTGCATATATATCTTACGTAGTATCGCATCAATACGATTATCAATCTCTGAACCATAGTTTGAGTTATAGTAGCTAATATCTTTAAAACATCTCTGTGTGATCAACTGACAACTATAACCGTCAAGATCCGTATGAGAGAGATGAAACACTTTTTGCATCAATCATTTCCTTTTTATAAATCTTCTATATCGATAGAACTTAACACTTCAAACTTTGCTGATGGATCAACTTCAGCATGAGAAAGCACAACGATATCTAAACTAAACTTTTTAAAGATATCAGCCAATGGCTTCCGTATACTCGGGTCAACAATCAAAATAACAGGGGCAACACCCCTTTGCAATATCAAAGCAGCTTCGTCACTTACCTTTTGTACCAGTGCGTTGATCTGACCGATATTTAACATCAACTCTTTTAAACCATCACGCTCTTGCAAATGCTCCAATAGTTTTTGTTCTGTCGGTGCAGCCAATGTTACAAGTTTCAAAACACCTTGCTCATCTTTGTATTGGTTGGTAATCACACGAGCAAGCCTAGCGCGTACCTGTTCATTGATGATATCTACATTTTTTGTTACTTCTGCAACATCACTAATGGTTTCTAAGATTGTCAACATATCTTTGATAGGAATTTTCTCTGCTAACAACTCTTTTAAGATACGTTGAATCAATCCGATAGAAGCCACTTTAAGTACATCATCGACCACAACAGGATAACTTTTTTTCACTTTATCTAACAACTCTTGCACATCTTGACGCGTGAGTAATTCATCTGCATACTTTTTGATTAACTCACTGATGTGTGTTGAAATCACAGTCGATGGATCAACTACCGTATAACCTTTGGCAATCGCTTCTTCTTTTTGTTCAGGATTAACCCATATGGCATCTAACCCAAATGCAGGCTCTTTAGTCGCTATACCATCGATAGGCTCACTTACAAGACCATTATCCATAGCAAGAAATTTGTCCGGATACACTTCTCCACCACCTATTTCTACCCCTTTTAACAAAAGTTCATATTGGTTAGGGGTTAAGTGCAAATTGTCACGGATACGTACCTGGGGTATCAAAAAACCATAATCCGTTGCAATCTTTCGACGCATACTTTTGATACGATCAAGTAAATCCCCTTTCATCGCAGGATCGGCTAATCGAATCAACTGATATCCAAGATCAAGTTCAAGAACTTCTTGTTTAAGGATATCTTCAAGAACTTTCTCTTCCTCTTCACGCACTGCTTCTGGTGATTTTTCAGGAGCCGGAGCAGCACCTTCTTCACCCTCACCTCCAAGTTCAACCTCTTCACCTAACATCGGTTTTTCTCCCGAGTTACTGATCAGATAACCAAGTCCTACAAATACTAAACCTACAAAGCCAAGCGAGAGTGTAGGCAATCCAGGAACAATAGCAAAGAGTAATAAAATAGCACCAACGATATATAATGTTTTATAATCACCCATAAGCTGATCTATAGCATTGGTTGCAAAACTCTCACCTTCACCCCCAGCTTTAGTCGCACGGGTGATGATAATACCGGTTGCAGTAGACATAACAAGTGCGGGTAACTGCCCCACCAAACCATCACCAATCGTTAAAATCGTAAAGGTCTGTGCTGCACTACTTGCATCCATATCAAACTGAAACATACCAATCAAGAAACCACCGATGATATTGATAATCGTGATGATGATACCTGCAACAGCATCACCTTTAACAAACTTACTAGAACCATCCATCGCCCCGTAAAAATTTGCTTCTTGTATAACTGATTCTCTTCGTTCACGGGCTGTTTTTTCATCAATCAATCCAGCATTTAAATCAGCATCTATCGCCATCTGTTTACCAGGCATCGCATCAAGTGTAAAACGTGCAGCAACTTCTGCAACTCTTGTTGAACCTTTGGTAATAACCATAAAGTTAATCAAAACAAGAATGATAAAAACGATGACACCGATCACATAGTTACCACCTACTACAAACTGCCCAAAGGAGGTGATGATATCACTCACAGCCTCAGGACCGGCATGCCCTTCTGAGAGAATCATCCTCGTTGTTGCGATATTTAAAGAGAGTCGAAAAAGTGTGATGATAAGAATCAAAGTTGGGAAGGTTGTCAAATCAGTAGGTTTTGGGATATAAAGTGAGATCATCAAAACCAGTACAGCTACTGCTAGTGAGATCGTTAAAAAAAGATCAAGAACCGCACTGGGAAGAGGAACGATGATAATCGCTAAAATAGCAATCACAAAGAAGACTACGGCCAAATCTTTGGATGCCGCGAGAGGCGCTAAAAACTTTTGAACACTTTGCAAGGTCTGCGCATTTTTACTTCGTGCCAACGGATTCCTTATCTATTCGTTACAATATATCTTTTAGTGTCAATTCCTTGAAAAAATCATCCATCTTCTCTTGAAATTTATTTAAGAATGGCCATATCATACAAAAATCCCCCTTACCGGAAGGACAAGATGAAGCAGCAGCAGCACATTCAAAAACAGTAAGAGGTTTTTTCTCCGCCACTTCAATGATATCACGTACATAAATCTCTTTTGGTTCTTTGTTTAAAGAGAATCCACCCTTCGCACCCTTATACGATTTTAGAATGCCTTCACGAGCTAATGACTGTAATATCTTTGCTAAAAAACTACGAGAGATATTTAGTCTTTTAGATAGTGTGTCAACATCTTCAGGTGCATTTTGACGAGAAATCAATACTAAGGATAATAATGCATATTCGCTTGCCCGTGTAAGTAACATAAAACTCCAATTTAAGGGTAATTTTATCCTATTATATCACATATATCTACAGAAACAAAATAGCAAGCTACATACCTGTACTTTTTCTTTCCTTCCTTTTAAACAATTTATTTACAATTAAAAGATATAATCAACTTATATATTATGAAGGACTTAATTTTGAAAACAATATTTTTATCTCTTTTTTTAACAACTTTACTCTTTAGTAGCGATAGTTTCTATTATGCGTTTGGTAAAAAAGTTGAAGTAAAAAAACTACCTCAAAGTAGAAATCTTGATGATGCAAATATCACCTATTATCAAACACAAAATGGTCACAAAATCGGTGTTAAACATAGTATCATCATCGGATGTGAAAAAAACACACCTTGCTTAGAGGCTCTAAAGAAGTATGATATTGTAGCTATTGAAAAACTTTCACCAACGTTATATCTACTCACACTTCCAAAAGATGCAGATCCTTTTGAAGTATCTAATAGTATATACCATGAAAAAGGAATTAAACTAGCACATCCAAACTTTATCCAAAAAAGGCAACTAAGATGATCCGTACTATTGCTTTTAGCATAATTATCTTAATCACTCTTTTGCATGGGTGTGGAAGTTCAAACAATAACAATGGAAATACAACCATTGACTATCGTAAAAACTTCAATCCTTTAAATGAACCATTTTTCCCATATCAATGGTATTTATCTTATACACAAAATCAATTTTCACAAAGTGGCGGTATCGATCAAGATGCCAATATACATATTTTAAATGCATGGAAATATACACGGGGTAAAGGTGTTACGGTAGCTGTAATCGACGGAAACTTTGAACCCTCTCACCCAGACCTAGCACCCAATGTCTCAGCATTTTACAATGCAGACTTCAAAACCAGTGATGTCACCAATAAAACAGATGAATCTTCTCATGGTTTAGCCTGTGCTGGGTTTATCGCTGCTCCTCCCAATGGTATAGGTATTTTAGGTAGTGCTCCGGAAGCAAAACTTATCTTAATCTCACAAGAGTTTATAGATGATGCTGCGGGCATACGTGCTTTTGAATATGCAAAAGACCATGGTGCAAAAATCATCAGTAACAGTTGGGGCACAAACAACGTTTCACCTGCTATCGCTTCCGAAATGCAAGATATCAAAGATCAGGGAATCACAATCTTTTTCGCAAGTGGCAATGAAAACGTAAACCTTGATGATGCAGGATTTAATGACGAATCCGAGCAACCTAGTGTCATCGGTATAGGATCTACAAATGAATTTAATAAACGTGCATCGTATTCAAACTATGGGTCAAATATCGATTTACTAGCACCCGGTGGTGAAGTAGTAGGCTTGGTGGGATTAGATGATACAGGTGATCAAGGTAGTCCTTATGTCTATTATCAGTTTGATAACAGCTATGAAATCAAACTTGATAAAGACCATGCTTTTGAAACTGGAACAAGTTTTTCATGTCCTCTTGTTGCAGGTGTAGGCGCTTTGATGTTAAGTGTCAATCCAAAGCTCACACCAGATCAAATCGAAGAGATACTAATCGAGACAGCAGATAAGATAGAAGAAAACGATGCAAACTATAATCAAAATGGATTCTCGCTGACACACGGCTACGGCAAAGTCAATGCTGCTAAAGCCGTCTTAAAAGCTAAAAGCTTAGTACAGTAGCACCACTACCAACAATAAACACCATATGCTTTATTTTTCCAACTTCCTACAACTATACATGATGGTAAGGAGTATGCCACAAATACCTACAAGAAGGCTTTTGTACTAAACATAAACGCTTATACAATTACAATATTTTCTAAAAAATAAAATATATTAAGTATCATGAAGTATAATAGTTTATACGGTAATTTACAATAAAAGATAATCGAGTTGTTCATGAAAAAAGATAGGAATAGGCTTTTCTTTTGCCAAACACTTCAAGATACAATAGCATTTAACTTTTTGCTTCCTATCCGTACGCTCTGTCTTTCATCAAAAAATCAAATATTTTCCTATTGCAAAGAACAAAAGTTTTTAGAAGCAGATTATAGTAGTGAAGAAAGTTTTGCACATGATTTAAAGTATTATCTTTTAGATATTCCAAACTTTTTACATACCTACGAAAGAGATAAGAGTTCATTAGCTGCTAAGATACAAAAAGTAAAACCCACACAAATCAAATACCTACGAAATCAGATTTATTTCACAAAAAGTAGTCTTAACCCTTTTTTTATGGCTTCCCTTGATAACTACGATGAGATAAGAACACTTAAAATGATTTTTTATCTCTATATTATTTTCGCACATACCCAAAAAAGTAATACGGTAGAACAAGAGACATTTTTTAACTTTTCTTACAAGTTTTTTCGCTTTGATAACAATCTCTATCTTATAGGTCCTGTTATGACCGATCATACATTTATTGATGACACCAATAGACTTGAATATATCAAAAATATAAAGAACTTTTTTACACTTCCTCTACATACATATGAACTACTGAACATGATAAACCAAAGAAATGTTATATCCGAAGAGACATTTGTCACCAACACACAAAAGATAAAAAAAGTATTTCATGTTGCACAAAATAATTTTCAAAATAAATTTTATAAAAAAAGTACTATGCGTGATCTCGCAACGCACTATATCGTACAATCAAACAATAAAAAAATAACTAAAATCGAAGATTGTATCCATAAAAAATCTCATGCATTTTACAAAACATCCATGCAAATAAAAAACAACCAGATACTCAGAGATCTCGAAGCATTAGAGTGGTTCAATGATCTTACATTTCAAAACCTCTCCTTTGAGACATCCCATGAAAATCTTAAAAATATCATACTAAACTACCTACAAAACATGCTTCAAGCAGATGGCTATATCATGTGTCGCTATGATCACTTTAACAAACACCTCTCCTTGATTGAACCAAACACTGCACTTAATGATGATTTTAAACATAAGATTTTAAAGTGGGTAGAGATCTTAAATCATGATGAAAAAACTTTAAAATCATCTTATACATACGATGTAATACAAAACTATCAAGAGCATAAAAACCCCATAAAACTAGTAGAAGATGTCAAACATCATCCCTATAAACTTTGTCAAGATGAGATACAAATCCAATCGATGCTAAGTATACCACTCATCTTTGACAAACGTGTTTTTACCGTACTGCACTTTATCAGTTTTGACAAGTTTCGATTTGATGAAATCGATAAACGTTTTTTACTCAAACTCTCTTCCGCATTAAGTAGACGTTATATAGAAAACAACCTCAACAGTTGCCTTGATCAAAGCGTTTCTTTACTAGAGGGATTACACAAAACCATCAACCACAGCTATCTAAAACAAAAAACCGATGAAGTCTGTGAAAATATTGCAAAAGCGTTTTCAAGCGATGGTGTTGTCATCTGGTTCAATAAAAGAGAAGTTTTTCAAACTCCCAAAGAAGTCAATGAACTCACCATTCTCTCACAAATCAATTTTTTGGATGAGAAAGAGATAGAAGACGATCAAAATTTTCCCATAGGAGAAGATGAGAAAAGTACGCTGCTTATGAAAAATTTGCATAAAGAGATACTCGTTATCGATGATATAAACGAATACTGTACAAACAACAAACATGACAATTTTTTTATGAAATACAAAAAAGAATTTATCAAAAAAGGGCTCACCTCAATCATGTTTGTACCCATTAAAAACTATGAAGGAAAAGTTTCCGGTGCGGTCATGATATATGACAAATCGTATCGAAACTATAACAAACTCTCCAAACGTATGCTGATACGTATCTCCGTATATATCGGTTCTGTTTTGAGTACAATCACCTATGCAAAATATCGAGAACAACAGATTGACGAACGAAACTTACATGAAAGTGCACAATACCTCAATATCATAAACAGTCGGGCAAAAGATCTCGAATATATCTTGAAAAAATTTAAACTCCCTGATAGTTATGACAAACACAGACTTTTTTTAAATATTCAAGATATCAAAGATTTTACAGCATATACCAGACAGTACCTTTTTACCGTCTTTAAAGGTGGGAAAATCGTAATCAAAGAGTATGATGAACTCCTCAAAAAAAGTATACAAGAGATCAGAAACAACAATGATTATACTGCCATTAAAGATGGTATCAATCAGGTATTGGCTGTCAATAAAAGTAAAATGCACCAAACAAAGGATATCAGTTACAAAAATTATATACGACACAATATACTTATAAAAATACCTTCCCAACAGTTACATGATGTACTCAATAACCTCATAAACAACGCCATAAAATATGGAAAAACGGGTAGTCATATAAAGCTGTGGGATGAGCGTATCGCACCCTATTTTTACTATATATACATCGAAAATATCGGTTATCCTATCAACACTGGAGAACATGAAAATATATTTAAAAAAGGTGTCAGAGGCTATGCGACAAAAAGTGTACTGGCTAAAAAGAAAGAGTTTCAAGAGAGCCTTTCAGAAAACAAAGGTATAGGACTTTATTTGGCAAAAGGAATTATCAAAGATGGACTTGACGGAAATATCACGCTACATGAATCGATTCCCATCGGAAATAGTGGTTTTAGCAAAAATGTATTTGTTATAAAAATACCATACGCACTTACTAGGAGGGTAAAATGAAAAGACTGATCTGGCTAGATGACGATTCTATATCTATCTCATATGATAGGGATGTTCTGATCCCCAAAAATTTTAATGAAGATCTCTATAAAGTTAATTTTTTTGAAAAGATAACAGAATTAATGGCATTTTTATATCAACATAGCAAAGATATTGCCCCTACTGATATATTTATCATAGATATCATGCTCATTGATGAACGCAAAATCTTGCTTCCTGATTCGACTTCGATATCCATACCCGATAAATTGATGGCAGGTGTCACACTTTATACTGAATACTTAAAAGAAACATACCCTAACAATCCCACAATACTCTATACGTCAAGAGAACATCATGAAGAAGTCTTTCACAATATCACCAATGATCCTCGCTATAACGATACACTGTTTCTAATCGACAAATGGAAAAAAGATAGTGCATTTATAGATGTACTAAAAAAACTTATAAAGGAGTTGCCATGAACTTAACACCTGAACAAATAAACGCTATCGTAGACGCAAGAATACTTTCTAGTATAGATGGACTCAACTCAACACTTTCAAATACTCTCGATGTTTTTATAGCTATTTTTACAATCTTTGGCGTTTTTGCTGGTGTAGGTTTATGGCAACGTAAAAAAATAGTTGATACGGTATTGAGTGAAGTAAATAAAGAACTTGATAAAGATAGACAAAGTATCATACACAGCGCAGAGACTAAAGCAAATACACGTATAAAAAGCTCCATCCAAAGGTATAAAGAAGAATCCCAAGAAGAAGAGTACTATCGAAATATGATGTTTACAGATTTAAGTAAGAAACTCGCAACCGAACTCCATATAAACGAAAGTAACAATCTCAAAGAAATATTTAGTCTTCATGCTGACCGCATGGGACATATCACCAATCTTACAAGTGGAAAAGAAAAAGAGACCATAAGAGCATTAAATTCCCTCTCAACCGACACATATGATATCATCAAATTGGAATCTTTTAAAAAATATATAAAGATCCTAGAAAGAACATCAAATCTCGCCATACTCGAAGCGCTAGAGGAGTTGATGAGCAAACTTAAGTAAACATACTAGCATACATACCTGTTGCCCATTCATACGCTACTTTTTCATCACCGAGTCCATTTGTTTTCCATGCTTCATTTGTTAAATGATTTTTAAAAAGCATACCACCGTTTTTATCATACTCATACTCTGTATAAAGAGAGATACAACGTTCAGGTTTAGTCCTCAAAATAGAAAAACAGGTAGTCACGGGAGAAACCCATTTTGGCTTCTTGCCCTCTATCTCATCTGCTACCATTCTAGCAAGATTGACTCCCTCAGAAAAAGCAGTATTTCCAGATTTTGAAAAGCCCATCGGTCTAGCATCACCACAAACATAGATATTGTCCATTTTTTTAACTTTATAAGTATATTGATTGATATCTGCTTCTACACGGTTAAAAGATGTTTTTTTAGTCATTTTCAGCTTTTCTAGTAGATAAGGAGCTTTAACATTTGGGTAAAATGAAGCATCCTCAAAGTGAATATCATCAAACTCTGTTGAAACTATCTTTTTATCTAAGTCAAAATTCGTTATTTGTGCATTGACCATATATTCTATATGATTTTTATAGATGCCGTTAAAGACAGATTCAAAACCATCTGCTTTTATTTGAATTTTATTATTTGCATCCAACAGAATCACCTTGGCATCTATTTTATTTTTTATAAAATAATCTGCCACTAAACAAGCTCTCTCATATGGTGCAGCCAAACAGCGATAATTACCACTTGGCACAGTCATGACAAAGTTTCCACTTTTAAAATTTTTGATTTTTTCTTTTAGTGTTATATGTTCACTTCCATGAATAAAAGCAGCAGGATACTCTCTACTTAATCTATTTTCAAGTTTTTTATCACCATGTGTCCATACCTCATAATCATACTCTATCCCTACAGAAAACACTAAATAGTCATATTCTAAGTCACCTTTAGTAGTCTTTAAAATATTTCTCTTCTTGTCTACATCAACTGCTTCTGCTTGAATATAAGTGTAGTTATTGTTTACTGATGCGTCTATATAACTATGTGTTAAAAAATCTAAATCTACCAAATTCACAAGCCACTCATTACTCATAGGACATGAAACAAAATAATCTCTTCTTTCAACTAAAGTTACTTCTGAATTAGGGACAAAAGATTTGATATGCTTTGCAAATCCAAGCCCCGACCAGCCTCCACCAACAACAACAATTTTTGGAGCTTTCTTCTCTGTTGCTGATGCATTGGTGGCTTTTTTCTTATCTAATTTTATGATATTTGCTTGAGCTAAAGCAGAAGTAACTAACATCATTTTAGCACTCTTCTTTAACATATCTCTTCTATTCATCTATAATCCTAAATTATTATTTTTATAATTTTTGATCGAAGTTATAACAATTTTTAGATTATGCTTTTATTAAATGGCTATCATCCGCTTTATACAAAGTACATCAAATCTAGCCATACTCTAAGGGTATTTACTTAGTGCTACAATGAATCAGCGTAACATATCCTCAGGATTGACACCTTCTTCTAGTATAACAATCTCTACACGTCTGTTTCTTTGTCGTCCTGCTGCATCGCTATTTGGTGCGACGGGATACATTTCCCCATAGCCTTTTGGAACGATACGATCACTCTGGATTCCTTTTTGTATCAGGGCATCTTTGACAGCCTGTGCACGACGCAAGGAGAGGTCTATATTGTATGTGGCACTTCCAACATTGTCGGTATGTCCTTCGATCAGTACTTTTCGCTCTGGGTTATCAAGCAAAAACTCACTCAACTTCTCGATAGCTCTTTGTGCACCGGGTAAAAGGTTTGCTTTACCGGTCTCAAATAAAACATCGCCAAGGGTTAACACTAAACCTCTATTTGTCTGTTTCGCATTTAACTCTTGAAGTTGTTGCAATTGTTGTTTGGCTTTTTGCATCTCTTTTTGCATCACCAAAAGTTGGGTAT
>JALULO010000122.1 GCA_027056215.1 Campylobacterales bacterium
AATAATTATTACTAGAATGCATTCTCTGACGATTATAAAAAACTTCAATATATTCAAAGATTTTTTCATTAGCTTGAGCTTTAGTTTCAAACTCTTCATGATTTGTAAGTTCGGTTTTTAAAGAGTGAAAAAAACTCTCAGCAACAGCATTATCCCAGCAATTACCTTTTCTTGTCACTATGCAAGCATTTATTGAAAATATGGACAAAATAGCACAGATTGATGAGATTGTACAAAATAATAAGAATTTTACCAGTATAATTGCTACACTACGAAGCACGACTCAAGATTTGCTTGGATTTAGATGCGAAAGCTGAGTTAGTAATATGTAATTCACGGCTGATTCATACAGGATGTCATTCTGAACTTGATTCAGAATCTAGTCTAATAAATTAGACCCTAAATCAAGTTCAGGATGACAAAAAAGATTAACTAAATTGTATGAATCAGCCGTGATTTGTAATTTATAAGGTTTATTTAGTATAATTTCTTTTAAATATATATCGGAGAAAAAATGGGATTAGCAATAGGTCTTGTAGGACTTCCAAACGTAGGCAAATCAACAACTTTTAATGCACTGACAAAAGCACAAAATGCAGAAGCGGCAAATTATCCGTTTTGTACAATAGAACCAAATAAGGCAGTTGTGCCTGTTCCTGATAAAAGACTATCAGAGTTGGCAAAGATTGTTAATCCTGAGCGTATTCAATACTCTACTTTGGACTTTGTAGATATTGCAGGTTTAGTAAAAGGTGCAAGTAAAGGTGAAGGGTTAGGAAATAAATTTTTATCTAATATTCGTGAAACAGAAGTTATTTTACAAATTGTAAGATGTTTTGATGATGAAAATATTGTTCATAACGAGGGAAGCATAGACCCACTTCGAGATGTTGAAATTATTGAAGGTGAATTAATTTTAGCTGATATAGAGGTTTTATCTAACAGAATGGATAGACTCAAAAAACAGGCAAAAGCTGACAAAAGTGCAAAAGCTTCTCTTGAGATGGCTGAAAAACTTTTAGAATTTTTAGCTGATGGAAACTTAGCTAGAAATTTTGAAGAAACAGATAGTGAAACATATCAACAGTTAAATGCTGAAGTTAGATTTTTAACTGATAAAGAGATTATGTACGGTGCTAATACAGATGAAGATGGACTTTTAGAAGACAATGAATATGTAACAGCTTTAAAAGAGCATGCCAAGCAAAACAATTGTGAATTGATTAAACTGTGTGCAAAAGTTGAAGAAGAACTGATAGGTTTAGAAGATGATGAAGCACAAGAATTTTTAACTGACTTAGGCGTAGAAGAATCTGGATTGGAACAAATAATTCATAAAGGTTTTGATAAACTTGGATTGATGAGTTACTTTACAGCTGGTGTCAAAGAGGTTAGAGCATGGACAATTAGAAAAAATTCAACTGCCCCAAAAGCTGCTGCAGTTATTCATAATGACTTTGAGAAAGGATTTATTCGTGCTGAAGTCATAGCTTATGAAGATTTTGTAGAATTAGGTGGTGAAGCCAAAGCAAAAGAAGCTGGCAAAATGAGACTTGAGGGCAAAGAATATATTGTTCAAGATGGCGATATTATGCATTTCAGGTTTAATGTTTAATAATATAAACTTATCTTAAAGCTTTTAGTGGTAGAGTTTGCCTATATGCTATTTATTCACTAGGAGTTTATGATGACACTTAAGTATTCTGGACCAAAACCAATCATTTCCCATACTGGGATAGAGTTTGACAATAACAAAGAAGATAAGTATGTCTACATAAATATTGCTCTTCAGTTTTTACATGCACTTAGTCATGAATACTTTGAAGATAAAAAGTATGTATATCAAACTGATACAAATAGAATTTCAGAGATCGAATTAATAAACGAAGTCAAAAAATATTGTCCAAATATGAATAGTTTAATTGATAAGCAAAATCATTCTATAGAAGAAGAAGTGGAACATCAACTACAAAGAGCACATGAAAGTTGTGTATTGGATGATAGTTGCAAGGTAGTATTAGAAGAAAATATAAATATAATGCATGATTACTTAGTTCAGCGTTCTGTTAACAAAGCAGTTTATTATTGTTTAGTAGATGCTTTAGCCGACTTGCTTAAAAAAGACAACATTGACTTTGTTATTGTACCTATGTATCAAAATTACTTTCATGTACTTCACTCTGTTCAAGGTAGTCTTAAAAAGCAAAAGTTTCCTATTGATACTTCACTTGAAATATATAAAGAGGGAAGTGATTTATTAGCTAAGCTTGATGTTATCAATAAGTAAGATATTAATTATCTTACTTGAGCAATAGTCTTTCCATATTTCACATTATCACCGGCTTGAATATTTAACTCGAGCATCTCTTTTTGCGCTAAAATAACTATAGTGGATCCCATCTCAAAACATCCAAAGTCATCACCTTTATTCATGTATAGGTTTTCATACGAATAAGCAGTTGGTTTTTCTATATCAGCATTCGTTTTCAATTTTGGCTCAAAAGAAACTTTCATTACACCAACATTTAAAGCACTAACAAGAACCATGTAAAACCTTTTTTTAGATGTTGTTTCACAAAGTATGACAACTCTTTCATTTTCTATAAAAAGATTTAGTCGTTTTTTAAGTGATGGCATGTTTACAGGAAAAAACTTACCTGGAATATGTACAGCTTTTAACACTTTTAAGTTTGTAGGAATGTGAAAGCGATGATAATCTTTTGGAGATAGATAAAAGTTTGCAAATGTGCCATTATGCACAACAGCTTTTTCTTCATCACTAAACAAATCACCTAGAAGTTCATCACTTTTATATCTCATACCTTTGATTTGAAGTGCATAATCATCACTTAGGTT
>JALULO010000123.1 GCA_027056215.1 Campylobacterales bacterium
CTTCAAGCAAAATCGCCCTCAACGTATAAAGAGCCGGCATTAAGCCGTGATCATAGTGAACGTATGTTAAAGGGTATGGGAGCAGATATCAAACGTGTTGATGAGGTGATTGAAATCACGCCAATGACACGAAAACTTTCTCCTTTGAAAATCACCGTACCTGCTGATCCCTCTAGTGGGTTTTTCTTTGCAGTTGCAGCAGCGATTATTCCTGGTTCAAAAGTGGT
Source organism: Campylobacterales bacterium (assembly GCA_027056215.1). GTDB lineage: Bacteria > Campylobacterota > Campylobacteria > Campylobacterales > QNZT01 > QNZT01. Next base: position 228 of record JALULO010000123.1, read on the forward strand.
TTTGAAAAATCTTTCTTTAAATCCAACAAGAATCGAAGCCTATAAAGTGCTGGAAAAAATGGGAACAAAAATAACGCTAATACCTAAAGAAGACATCTATGAACCGATTGGTGATATTGTTGTAGAGTATGCTCCTTTGCAAGGTGTGAGCATTTCTGAAAATATCGCATGGTTGATAGATGAGTTACCGGCACTCAGCATTGCTATGGCATATGCTTCTGGTCAAAGCAAGGTTACAAATGCAAAAGAGCTTAGAGTCAAAGAGAGTGATCGAATCAGTTCAGTTGTGAACAATCTAAAAATATGTGGTGTAAAAGTTGATGAGTTTGAAGATGGATATATGATCGAAGGATCGCAGATGCAAAGTGGTGTGATTGATTCTTGTGGAGATCATAGAATCGCTATGAGTTTTGCAATTGCTGGATTACGATGTGGTATGGAGATAAAGGATATAGCTTGTATTCAAACATCTTTTCCAAATTTTATAGAGATAATAGCACGTATAAGTGAGGTGGAAAGTGGAGATTAAATTAGCAGAAAATTATGGATTTTGTTTTGGTGTAAAACGTGCAATCGAGATTGCTGAAGAGTCAAAAAATGCTTCTACCTATGGTCCATTGATTCACAATCGTGAAGAGATTAACAGACTTGAAGAAAACTTTAATGTCGTAACAAGCCATGAAATAGATGAATTAAAAAATACCGATAAAGTGATTATCAGGACACATGGAATCGTCAAAGATGAGTTAAAGACTTTGAAAGAGAGTGGGAAAGAGATTATCGATGCAACATGTCCTTTTGTAACAAAACCTCAGGAAATTGCTCAAGATATGAGTGCTCAAGGATATAAAGTGATTATTTTTGGTGATGAAAATCATCCTGAAGTAAAAGGGGTAAAAAGTTATGCTAGTAATACCCCTATAGTAGTCATGTGTGTTGAAGACTTAAAAGATAGATATCTAGGACCTAAAGTTGCTGTCGTCTCACAAACAACACGTAAGATCAAAGAGTTCTTAAAGATCACAAATTATTTAATAGAAAATGTAAAAGAAGTGCGTATTTTTAACACAATATGCAATGCGACATTTGAAAATCAAGAAGCTGCTTTTAACCTTTCAAAAGAGGCAGATATCATGATTGTGATCGGTGGAAAAAACTCTTCAAATACCAAGCAACTACTCAGTATCGCCCTTCAAAATTGTGATGATAGTTATCTTATAGAAACAGAAAAAGAGCTTATGCTAGAATGGTTTAAAGATAAAAAATTATGTGGTATAACGGCGGGTGCATCGACACCAGATTGGATTATCCAAAAGATCATAGAAAGCATAAGAAATATTTCTGTATAATGCTCCAAATTTAAATAAAATTAGTGTAAAAGGATTGTGATGTTAAATGAGGCGGGTGCTAAAGCCCATAGTAAGAGTGCTATCGAGGCAATGGATTTAGGAGATGAAGAAGATTTTGCATCGATGTTTGAAGCTTCTATCAAAGAAGAAAAAGGTGGTAATATTGTTGAGGGTGTTATCGTAGCAGATAAAGAAGAAGACAATAGTGTTTTGGTTGATGTGGGCAAGAAGCAAGAAGGTATTTTAAGAAGAGATGAAATTCTTGATGAAAATGGTGAATTGCTTTTTAATGTCGGGGATAAGTTAACTGTTATGATTACCGGTTATCGCAATGAAAGACCAGGATTATCTTATAAAAAAGCACTTCGTACAAAAAAAGTAGAAGCATTTGTAGAATCATATGATGAAGAAGGTGAACCTGTTGTTCTTGAGGGTAAGGTAGTTGGTAAAAATAAAGGTGGATTTATCGTAGAGAGTGATGAAGGTATTGAGATCTTCTTACCAAAATCACAGGCTTATCTTAAAGATATAAAATCTACAATCGGGAAAAAAGTACAGTTACAAGTAATCAAAGTTGATAAAGAAGCAAAATCAATTGTAGGTTCAAGAAAAGTACTTATTGAAGCTGATCGTGCAAACAAAAAAGAGATTATTGATGCACTATTAGCAAGTGATGAAGCAAAAGAAGGCGTTATCAAAAAGATAACAAGCTATGGTATGTTTGTTGATGTTGGTGGGGTAGATGGACTTGTTCACTATAGTGAAATCAGTTATAAAGGTCCTGTAAATCCTTCTAAACTATATGAAGAGGGTGAAATCGTACCTGTTAAAGCTATCAAATATGATGAAGCAAAAAGACATCTTTCGCTTTCTATCAAAGCTGCAACACCAAATCCTTGGGATGATTTAAAAGAGCAGTTAGAAGTTGGTGATGCCGTTAAAGTACAAGTCAGCAACATAGAACCATACGGTGCTTTTGTTGATCTTGGTAATGATGTAGAAGGTTTTTTACATGTTTCTGAGATTTCATGGGATAAAAATATCAAACATCCAAAAGATTATCTTGAAGTTGATGAAGAAATTGATGTTGAAATCGTAGAGATGGATTTTGAAAAGCAAAAATTGCGTGTGTCACTGAAAAATATTCTACCAAAACCATTTGATGAATTTAAATCAACACACAAAAATGGTGATGTTGTGACAGGAAAAGTGACAACAATTACTGATTTTGGAGCATTTGTAAGAATTGGCTCAGTAGAAGGTTTATTACACAATGAAGATGTCTCTTGGGATAGAAGTACAAAAGCAAAAGATCTTTTAAAAGAGGGTGATGATGTTGAAGTAAAGATTGTTCGTATTGATCATGACAATGAAAAAATCTCACTTAGTAAAAAAGATCTTGAAGAAAGTCCGATTGAAAAATTTTCAAAGACACATAAAAATAATGATATTGTAACTGCGAAAGTAAGAGATATTAAAGATTTTGGTGTATTTGTACAACTTGAAGATGGTGTTGATGCATTGATCAGACATGAAGATTTAGGTGATAAAAAAGCAGAAGAACTTGAGAATGGTGAAGAACTTGAAGCAGCGATCTCTTTTATAGATATTGAAAAAGGACGTATTCGTCTTTCTGTAAAAAGAGTAGCTAGAATCCGAGAGAAAGAAGCTTTAAATGCTTACAATGATGATAGTAAATCAACACTTGGGGATATCATTAAAGACCAATTAAAATAGGTTATGCAAAAAAAATATCTCTATGTCACATTTGCATTCCTTCTGGTCTGCACTGTGGCTATAGTGATATTGCTTTACAAATATATAAGTATTGATACAATAGACTTAAACCATCATTTAGATGATGAGTATAGAGATAAAATGGTCATGCAAAATGATTCAATCTCAAAAGATAGTTGGATGTATAAAATATATCTTCAAAAAAAACAAAACAAATTTTCTTACCCACGTACTGTCTATCATATTAATTTAAATTAGGGGAAATCATGCAAACAAAAAAAATTATAGTCTGTGACAAGATACATCAAAAAGGCTTGGATATGCTTTCAAAAGAGAGTGATATTGAGTATATTGATGCGTCAGATATAGATAAAGAGAAATTGCTAAATATTATCGGCGAATATGATGTCGCTATAACAAGAAGTTCTACTGATGTAGATCAAAAGTTTCTTCAAAAGTCTGATAACATTAAAGCTATCGTCAGAGCAGGCGTTGGTGTTGATAATGTTGATATAGAAGGTTGTAGTAAAAAAGGTATCATTGTGATGAATGTACCAACTGCAAATACGATAGCTGCTGTTGAGTTAACAATGGCACATATGCTCTCATGTGCAAGAAGCTTTCCAAATGCAAATAATCATCTGAAGATTGAGCGTATCTGGAAAAGAGAACAATGGTATGGAACAGAATTAAAAGATAAAAAGTTAGGTATTATTGGGTTTGGGAATATCGGCAGTCGTGTAGCAAAAAGAGCACTTGCTTTTGAAATGGATGTTTTGACATATGATCCTTATATTGACCCTGCTAAAGCAATTGATATGGGTGTTTCTTATACCAAAAGTTTTGATGATATACTCGCTTGTGATTTTATCACTATTCATACACCTAAAAATAAAGAGACCATCAACATGATTGGTTCTGAAGAGATTGCTAAAATGCATAAAGGTGTTAAACTTATAAACTGTGCTAGAGGTGGTCTTTACAATGAAGATGCTTTATATGATGGGATTAAAAGTGCTAAAATCGCCTATGCTGGTATAGACGTGTTTGTAAAAGAACCTGCTATTAACAATAAGTTACTTGATTTAGAGAATATATCTGTAACGCCACATCTTGGTGCAAATACGCTAGAATCGCAAGAAAAGATAGCTACACAGGCAGTTGAACAAGCGATGAGTGCTGCTCGTGGTACAAACTATCCAAATGCATTAAATCTTCCGATTAAAGAGAGTGAATTACCAGCTTTTGTTAAACCATATTTGGAGTTAGCTCAAAAAATTGGTTATCTTGCTGCACAGGTTAATGTTGGTCATATTAAGACATTTAAAATTGAAGCTGAGGGTGATATTGGAGAGTATGTCGATAGTTTACGTACTTTTGGTATTGTTGGTGCACTCAAAGAGTCTTTAGGTGAAAAGATAAATTATGTTAATGCAGAGTTTGTAGCACAAGAACAGGGCATTGATATGACTAGTAAAAAAATATCTAATCAAAGTGAATATAAAAACAAAATAGAAATATCATTAACAACGGACAATGGAAGTATATGCATCGGTGGAACAGTCTTTTCTGATATTCATGAAAAAATTGTAAATATTAATGATATTAAACTTGATTTTAAACCAAAAGGCAAAATGATATTTTTCTCTAATCAAGACAAAACAGGTGTTATCGCACAAGTGACAACCGCATTAAGTGCTCATAATATTAATATTGCTGATTTTAGACTTGGAAGAGATAAAAAGGGGTATGCTTTGGCTGTGATTTTAGTTGATGATATGATTTCTAAAGAAGTCTTACACGAACTATCTGCTATCCCAGAATGTAATTGGGTAGCTTACGCTATTATTTAAAAAAATGTGTATATAGGAGATTATGCAAATCCCTGTATACGCCTATTCTAATAGACCTGTAAGCATATATTTTGTAGAATCTTAACTATTTATAAAGTTATTAGGAGTTTTGATGAAATACAGATATATTTGGTCTGTTTTATTACTGTTTACATTGCTTCACGCAGACGGCGTGAATAGCGCTAGCCCATATGTTAATCTTACCTTGAAAAAGGCTTTAAGTTTAGCTAACCAACAAAATATTGAAATTGATATTGCTGAGTTTGATAGAAAAATTGCAAAGTTGGGAGTGAAAGTAGCAAATGGTCATAACTTTGGAAAACTTGATGCTACTTTGATGGGATTACGTTCAAATGATGCGGGTAATGTTTTTGGATTTAAATTGCAAAGTAGAGAAGCAACCTTTGGAGATTTTGGTTTTGACCAGTTTCTTGGTGCATTTGGACAAGCGATGATGAAGCCAGATGGTACCCTAGGAGATTATAATACTTTTGCACAAAATTTTGGAAATCCGCAAGCTCAAAAACAGTTACTTGATATTGTACCAGATAAATTGAATAATCCTGATGCTAGAAACCATTATGATTTAAAATTGATGTATGTGATACCTTTATATACAGGAAACAAATTAACAAATTATAAAAAAATAGCACAAAACATGGCAAAAATGGCACGACTTAATAAGCAAAAAGTTGAAGCTCAAAAATCATTTGAAATAAGAAAGACTTATTATGATATTTCCTTACTTGATAAATTTGAAAAAGACCTTTCTACTATAAGAAATAACATTCAACAACTTAAAGAGGCAACACTTGAATTTAAAAAAGAAGGATATGCAAAAAATACAGATCTTTTAGAGGTTGAATCAAAACTTTCAAATGTCCAAAGAATGTTATTTCAAGCACGTGCGAATAGAGAACTTTCTTACGACTTTCTTAGCTTCCTGCTAGATCATGATGTAAAATCAATAAAACACGTTTCTTTAGATACATTTGATTGTAAAATTCCTTTAAAAAATGTATTAAAACGAAATAGAGATATTAAAAAAGCACAACTAGGTCTTGATATCCAATCAAAAATGGTAGATGTCTCTAAAGCTACTTTTAAACCTGATGTTGGTGCTTTTGTTGAATACGGTAGTAGTGACAACAGTTTTCTAGGAGATTTTAAAGAGCACGATAGATACACGTTTGGTGTTCAGGCAAAGTTAAATATTTTTAATGGCGGTGTAGATGCGAATAAACTTGAACAGGAAAAATTAAAGCGACTTAAAGTGAAAAGACAAGTAGAACTAGCAAGAAAAGGTATTGCCTTGAAATATAAAAAAATTATAACAGAAATTTCCAATGCGGATAAGCAAGTTGAAAGTCTTAAAAAAGAGCTTGCATTGGCACAGGAAATTTACACTAACTACCAAGAACGTTATCAAGAAGGTTTAGCATCGATTAACGATGTTGTTATTAAACAATCACTACAAATTGAAAAGCTGTTGAACCTTTTAAAAATACAAAATGTTCGTAACCAAAAGATCTTAGAAGTTTATAGATTAGCATATTAGGAGAAATGATGAAAAAATTAATAATTATACTTATGATGCTTAGTGCCTATGCATTTGCAACAAAGTTAGATTTGTCAGGTACTGTAGTATCAGACAATCGTAAGATGATTACAAGCCGTTATATGGGCTTTATCAAGAATGTTACTGTTTCAGAAGGTGATCGTGTAAAAAAAGGTGATCTCTTATATGAGATTGATTCTAGAGAGATTGATAGTGCAAAAGCACAGGTAGAATTAGCCATTCAACAAGCATTACTTTCTCTTCAAATGTATGAAAATCAGCATAGTAATGCTCTCTTAAATTTACAAAGGAACAGAAGATTAAAAAATAAGGGTATTATTTCCAAAGCACAATTTGAGGGGATTCAATTAGGTGAGAGAAATTTACGGGATATGGTTAAAATTGCACAGAAACAAGTTGCACAGGCAAAATCAAGATTACAAGAAGTTTTAAATCAGTATAACTATCTGAAAGTAAGAGCACCAAATGATGGTGTTATTGTACAAAAAAATATTAACTCAGGTGAAATGGCAATGCCAGGTATGCCAGCGATGGTTTTAACAGACTTGAGTCGTTTAAGAATCGTGACCGAAGTTTCTGAAAAGAATTTGCATTTTATTAAGATTGGTAAAAAGGTTCATATTGATATCCCCTCTGCAGGCATTGACAATGAGGGTGAAATTTCAGCGATTATTCCCAGTTCAAATCCTATGACACATACCTTTAAAGTTAAGATTAAATTTAATACCGAAGGTAAAATCGTTTATCCAGGTTTATATACTAAATTAACGTTTGTAGAGTAGAAAGGAATTTTTATGAATAAAGAAGACGAGATTGCTAAAATTCCAGTTACTGATATCGCTGGAAGATTGGCAAAAACATTTATATATAATCCTTTAACGCCTATTCTTGCTGTCTTTTTATTGGCTGTTGGATATTTGTCTTTAGTTGTAATGCCACGTGAAGAAGATCCCCAGATTGCGATTAGTGGAGGAACAATTATCGTACCACTTCCAGGTTCTACCCCTGAAGAAATCGACAATATTATTGTTAAACCATTAGAACGGAAACTGCGTGAGATTTCGGGCTTAAAGCATATTTACGGAATGGCAACCGATAATGTTGGTATTATCAATGTTATGTATACGATTGGTGAGAATCGTGAAGATTCAAATCTTAAGTTATATGATAAGGTGATGCAAAATATGGATCAGTTACCAAAAGGTGCGATGCAGCCACTGATTAGACCTTTTGATATTGATATTGATATTCCTATTTTGACTTTTGCATTTTATTTAAAAGATGGATCACCCTTAAATCGTGTTGATCTCTTTAAAAAAGTTCGTAAGATTCAAAATGATTTTAATGCTGTAAAAAATGTTTCTAAAACGACACTAAAAGGTGAACATAAAGAACAATATAATATAAAAGTTGATTTGTATAAACTTTCAGGATATCACCTTTCGTTAGGGCAAATTATGAAAGCTGTACAGGCACTTGCAGTCAATGTACCTGATGTTAAGGGACGGACAAAAGACAATGAATTGACAATATTTGGCATTAAAAATGCCATTAATAGTGTTGAAGATGTTAAAAATGTAATTGTTGCTTCTTATATGAATTCTCCAATATATCTTAAAGATGTTGCAACTGTTGAAGATTCATATGACGTTCAAAATTATAAATCTGCTGAAATTATAAAAAGGAAAGAAACCAAATTAGCCAAAGATGAAGAGACAAAAGAAGAAAGTCTAGGTAAGTTTGGAGAAAAAAAAGAGCAGATAACCCTTGGAGTGGCTAAATTGAAAGGGACAAATGCTGTGTTCGTTGCCGAAGCTGTTATGGACGAGTTGAAAAAATATCAAGACGAATTGGCGAAAGACGGTATAGGTTATGTTGTGACTCGAAACTATGGTGTTAGAGCAGATGAGGCTGTTAATGAACTTGTGCACCATCTTGTTATTACGATTTTGATTATTGCACTTGTGTTAGTCCTTGCACTTGGATGGAGAGAATCACTGATTGTGTCATTTACTGTACCTGCAATTTTGGCTGTAACGTTATTTATAGCTTATCTAACAGGACAGACGATAAATAGAATTACATTGTTCGCCTTTTTGTTGAGTTTAGGATTGCTGGTGGATGCTGCGATTATTGTTATTGAAAACATTCATAGACACATGCACGATCATGATGCAGCACAAAGAGATATAGATGAGATTATGGTAACTGCAACGGATGAAATTGGTGCACCGACAAATATTGCAACATTGGCTATCATTTTAACTATGGTTCCAATGGCCTTTGTTGGTGGGATGATGGGTGCATTTATGAAGCCAATACCTTATAATGTACCGGTAGCACTTTTTGCTTCTTTAGTTGTAGCATATATATTTACTCCTTATTTGGCAAATAAGATGCTTAAAAAACCGAAGTTACATCATCATCAACACCATTTTCAAAAAGATAATAAAGACGGGGATCATTCATGAAGTGGCTAGAAAAATTTATATTTAATGTTAACGGGGCACGTAAAAAGCGTTTGATGGTTATTATCTTGACTTTTGTGGCACTTGGTGCTTCTATTATGATGTTACCCGCAAAATTGGTTTTGGCAAGAATGCTTCCAGGAAAAAGTGCAAATACATTTTCAATTTATGTAGATGCACCATCTGGAAGTTCTATTGAGCAAACGCATCAGATTACCGATTGTGTGATTAATATTTTAACGAAAGAAAAAGCTGTTGTAAATAGTGAAGTTTTTTTAGGACAGGGATCACCTCTAGATTATGCGGGTTTAGTAAAAGGATCTTCGTTAAAACAGGGTGAAAATATGGCTGAAATTGTTGTTAATTTGACTGATAAACATCATAGAGAAGAGCCTTCTTACCTCATGGTTCAGAGACTGCGACCTTTAATACAATCAAAATGTCAGACGATGTTACCTGAAACAAGTATAAAGATGATTGAACAACCTGCCGGTCCACCTACTATGGCTTCTATAGTTGTAGAAGTTTATGGTGAAAATGGAAAATCTATCCGAAGTATGGCGGAAAAAGTCAAAGACATTTTGGTAAGTACAGATGGTTTGGTTGATGTAGATATTATGGAGGATGAACTTTATACAAAATATGAATTGATGGCGGATTCAGAAAAAGTAGCAAGATCTGGCGTATCATTGGAGCAATTAAATAAGATACTATATCTTGGGTTTGAAGGAATGGGTGTTGCCGTTAAAAATTCACAAAATTCTCCTGATCAAATACCACTTTTTGTTGTTCTTGACAAATCTAGAAAACTTGATGATAGATCACGTGATGCCTTAGATGCAAAACTCTCTTCCTTGCGTTTGATGAATCAAAGAGGGATGATGGTTCCTGTAAACGAACTTGTTAATATTGTGAAAGTTCATAATTCACCAACCATCTTTTCTAAAGATTTGAAAAAAATGTTAAATGTGCTTGCTGAAACAGATATGAAATCTCAACTTTATCCGCTATTAGATGCAAGAGAGAAGATGATTAAAAAATTCTCAAAAGATTATAATGTTACAAAAGAGCCAGGTATGTCTACATATATGTTTGATTTACATTTGGTAGATAAGAAGACAGGTGAAAAGTATCTTTTGCGATGGGACGGTGAGATGAAAGTCTCGCTTGATACGTTTAGAGATTTGGGTGGTGCTTTTATTGCTGCATTGCTTTTGATCTTTTTACTACTGGTTATTTACTATAAAAGTTTTGCAATCAGTGGTATCATTCTTGGTGGTAGCTTCCTTTCCATTATCGGCGTTATTATTGGTCACTGGATAGCAGATTTAGTAACAACTGATACTTTCTTTTTAACAGCAACGTCTTTGATTGGATTTATTGCTTTGATGGGAATTAGTTCAAGAAATTCACTTCTATTAATCGATTTTACGAAGTCACTGATGAAAGATAAAGGGATGGAAAAACGTGAAGCGATTGCAGTGGCAACAGCAACAAGAGCAAAACCCATCTTTTTAAC
>JALULO010000124.1 GCA_027056215.1 Campylobacterales bacterium
GGAATATATTCATGATCCATTTTAGCTCTTTCGATAGTGGTAAATAATTAACTATTTTACCACAAAATGGAGAATAGTGGTAAATTTATCTAGTTTTTACGCATGTTATTTCGATAGTGGTAAGTTTTTCTATATTTTATACAGATTGTTAGACGGTCTCTATTATGCTGGTTCTATAAATAACTCACAAATATCGACGTCTAATGCTTTAGACAACTTATAAGGATGCTCCACATTACAATCTTTCCATTTTCCCAATTCTGCTTGAGAGACTAGGGTGACATAATAATGACACTTTGTTGCAACATTGCATTGTGTTATACTTTCCCATGGACACGAAAAAAGAAACTTTAGGTTTTTTGCAAGCAAACCAAACATTGTTAAAAGAGAAACATCATGTTTCAAAAATAGAGCTTTATTCAAAAGAATTTAATGATCTAGATGACTTCTCCATAGGAGCTTATAATGCCTAACCAACTAGAACCAAGCAACCCCCAACAACTCCCAAATTTCGTAATCTTCAAAATAGATAATGCTAAAGTTAACATTGATGTCTTTGTCAAAGATGAGACACTGTGGCTTACTCAAAAGCAGATAGCCGAGCTTTTTGAAACAACACCACAAAATATCACTTTACATTTAAAAAACATATATCAAGAAGAAGAACTAAATGAAAATGCAACTTGTAAGAATTTCTTACAAGTTCAAAAAGAGGGAAACAGAGAGGTAAAAAGAAAGCGTAAATATTATAATCTCAAAACTATTACAGCAGTTGGTTATCGTGTAAATTCTCATAGAGCTACAGAGTTTAGAAAATGGGCTACAGAAATTTTGCATGAGTACATTGTAAAAGGTTTTGCTATGGATGATGAGCGGTTGAAAGCTGTTCATCATTTTGGAGTGGATTATTTTGAAGAGCAACTCGACCGCATAAGAGAGATACGACTGAGTGAGCGAAGATTTTATCAAAAAATTGCAGATATTTATGCATTGAGTGCTGATTATGACAAAAATTATAAAACTACAAAAAAGTTTTATGCAACACTTCAAAACAAACTACATTGGGCTATTTGTGGTAAAACAGCGGCTGAGATCATCTACTCTGAATCAGATGCGACTAAAATATTTATGGGTCTTAAAACGTGGAAAAATGCACCAGATAAAAAAATACTCAAAGGCGATGTAACCGTAGCAAAAAATTATCTTAGTGTTGAGCATATAGAGCAGTTAAAAAGGTTGGTTTCTGCTTATCTTGATTTGGCAGAAGATAGAGCCTTGAGAGGGATTGTGATGAATATGAAAGACTGGGCAGAGTTTTTAGACAAGTTTTTGGCACTCTCTGATTACCCTATACTGCTTGATAATGGAAAAGTATCAGCCCTTGAAGCAAAACTAAAAGCGCATGCAGAGTATGAGAAATATAGAGTGATACAAGATAAAGAGTATATCTCCGATTTTGATAAACTCCTTTTAGAGATGGAAGAAAAAGATGTTAAATAATGTAACAGAAAATGAGATAGAACTCCCAACAAAGAGGTGTCAGGTCACTAATATCTAAAGATGCTCCACATTAAACCGTTTTCCTTTCCCCAACTCTGCTTGAGAGACTAGGGTGGTAGAAGCATGCCCGATCTCACCAGACAAAGCCAGCTGGCTCAAACCTTTTAACTCCCGGTATTTCTTTACATTTTTACCAATAACTACATATAACTCTTGGACTTCTTGATTAAGGTCCATACATTGCATAAAACAATGGCATAATATTCTTATAGAAAGAGATGGGTTTAATATGACAGATTTACCAAATGGTCTTTATGATCTACTTCATACATCACTACTCCATGAACGTTTAGAAAAAGCGGGATTATTAGACCGTACAGTTTGGAAAGAGTTAGATGCAGATGAGGTTATAGAACGGTTATCGACTCCATTAGCACATGAAATTGCAAAATATTTAAGTGAAGTGATTTCTGGAAAACAAGGTAGCTCATTAGAAACAGCATTAGAAGATGTTTTCCAGTCTCCAAATGTTTTATATAAAATCGTAGAAACACTTCGTCCAAAATCATTAGAATCTTTGCAGGAAATAAAGCCTCTACAACCTATTATTACTACAAATGAACGTCCAGATACTCCTTTATCTGTCTCTGCTCTTTTAACCGGATCATCTCGAAGTCCTGCTTTACGAACACAACTTATCAAAGAATTGATAACATGTGATAGGGCTGATTGGCTGGTCTCTTTTATCAAATTTTCAGGTATTTTGCCACTATTACCAGCGTTGCGTGAATTTACTCAGACACCAGCACCAGATGGTGGGCTTAGATTACGTATCGCTACAACGTCGTATATGGGCGCAACAGACGTTAAAGCAATTAAAACATTACTAGAATTACCAAATACTCAAGTTCGAGTTTCATATGACACAAAAAGGACACGGCTACATGCTAAAGCTTATCTCTTTTATCGTGATACGGGGTTTGGATCGGCATATATAGGTTCTGCAAATGTCTCAAAAGCTGCTTTAGATGAAGGGCTAGAATGGACGGCAAAAATTAGTCAATATGAGACAGAACATTTATGGAAGCATGCCATCGCTACTTTTGAGTCGCATTGGGAAGATGAGTCAGAATTTACCTCTTGTGAAGTACAAGACTTGCCATCTTTAGAGAAAGCACTATCTTCTGAACGAGGGAAAGGGTTAAGTGATGAGACGATATCCTTTTTTGATCTTCGCCCTTACTCTTATCAGAAAACAGTTTTAGAAGACATAACTGCAGAGAGAGTGGCGGGTAAATATAAGCATTTAATAATAGCTGCGACTGGTACAGGCAAGACAATGATTGCTGCTTTTGATTATAAAAACTATTGTTCACTCAAAAGTGGCCACCCTAAACTATTATTTATTGCACATCGTGAAGAGATACTCAATCAAGCGTGTTCCGCTTTTCGCCAAGTTCTTCGAGATGGAAGTTTTGGTGATGTTGTAGTTGGAGGTAAATTACCTACTCAAAGTAATCATTTGTTCTGTTCAGTGCAAAGTTGGAATAGTCGAAATTTTGATGAGTTTGCTTCAGATTTTTTTGATTATGTTGTTTTAGACGAAGCACACCATGCAAGTGCCTCATCATATCAAAAGTTGATCAAACATATCTCTCCAGACTCTTTACTTGGTTTAACGGCCACACCAGAAAGAACTGATGGTCAGGATATTCGTCAAGACTTTGGAGGGACTTTTACGCATGAAATTCGATTACCTGAAGCTATAGAAAAAACATTGTTAAGTCCATTCCATTATTATGGTGTTCCTGACTTAGCCGGATTAGACTTTTCCTCTTTAGCGTGGAAACGTGGAGGCTATGATATTCAGCAACTACGTGAACAATTAGAAGGAAATAGCAAACGGGCAAAATGGGTAATGGATCAGACAGAGTTGCATGTTTCAGATATCCATAACGTGCGGGGGATCGGTTTTTGTGTAAGTGTGGAACATGCAGAATTTATGGCGACTTTTTGTAATGAACATAATATCTCTGCTATAGCATTAAGTGGAGAAACTTCTAAAGATATACGAAGAAAAGCGCAACAGCAACTTGAAAGTTATGAAGTCCATTTCATTTTCACGGTTGATTTATACAATGAAGGAGTTGATATACCAAGTGTGAATACGGTCTTGTTCCTTCGGCCAACAGAGAGCTTGACACTGTTCTTACAACAACTTGGTCGAGGGTTACGTTTGCATGAAGACAAGTCTCACCTGACAGTATTAGACTTTATCGCACCACAACATCGCCGCTTTAGTTTTGCAAAAAGATTTCAAGCATTAACAAGTAGGCCAGAGCTCAGAATAGATAAACAAATAGAACGTGATATGCCTTATGTCCCTTCTGGATGTTTAGTCTATTTAGAAAAGCAGGCAAAAGAAGATGTGTTAAATAACATTCGCTCAGCTGCAGCTAGTTTACGAGGTGAACAACTCTTGAGTGAGCTTCGTCGACTACAGGCGCAGACAGATGGTAATCCATCTTTACAACAAATGATAGACTACTTACAGCTAGATACTCCAGATGAAATATACAAGCGAGGATTACCTCATGTTCTGCTATCCAAAGCAGAAGGAAAAGAAAGTTTTGATGACAAAATAGATTTTAATGTTGTTCTTGCCAAAGGATTCCGTCGACTTTCCTTTATGGACGATACTTATTTTATTGAAGATGCTAAGCGTCTTGTAACAACTGGTAAAAGTTTTTCGAGATTAACTAAACCATTGTTACACAGTTTGTTGTGGAATAAAAACAAACCTGAAGATGGAACTATTGAAGCTGTAGATAGCTTTATAACTTCTCGTACAGGAGTTAAACAGGACTTAATAGAACTGTTTGATTGGCTTTTAACACATAAGGTTCCCTTGCCAAAGCAACAATTAGAAAGTTTAACAGGTCCCTTGACTTTACATGCGTCATATACAAGAGAGCAAATACTGCTTGCTGTCGGTTTAGGGTCTTTTGAACAGCCTAGAAGTTCACGTGAAGGAGTGCTACACGTCCCTAATCGTAAAATAGATATTTTTTTTGCTGATATTAATAAAAGTGAATTAGATTTCTCTCCAACTACCATGTATGAAGATTATGCAATAAGTAATAAGCTATTTCATTGGCAAAGCCAATCACAGACCGGTGAATCTTCACCAGTAGGAAAACGTTATATAAATCATGAAGAAAAAGGGTATACACCACTATTATTTATTCGAGACCGCAAAAAACTACAGAATGGTTTAACGGCACCTTACCTTTATGTAGGACCATTGAAATATAAAAGACATGAAAGGTCTAAACCAATTTCATTTGTTTGGGAGATAGAATATGCATTACCAGCACGTTGTATGATGTGGGCACAGCAAGTAAAATAAGTTTTTGTTATAAAAGTTAGTTATACTGATATCAAAGCTTACTAAATGAGAATAACAATATTTTATATACTAGAGCTACTTTAATTAGAATACCATAAATCCTTCGTATAATATACATAATTAAATTAGATGGAATTTTATACAATGCCTAAAGAAGCTCTTTTTATTGATATTGAAGCTACCCATAGCGGGGATATTCAAGAAGTTGGTGTTATATATAAAAATGAAGAGCTAAAAACAAGTTCACTTCAAAATATAAAAGAGTTTATTTCTCAAGCAAATACAAATTATATTGTTGGACATAATATAATTGCATTTGACAAAAAGCTCTTGGAAAATACTTCTGTAAGCAGTCTGTTTCATGAGAAAATTTTCATAGACACTTTACCTGTTTCAATGCTTCTATTTAATGAAAAAACTTTCCATAGTCTCCCAAAAAACTATAAAAGTGAAGATTGCTTTTTAAATGACCCTGTTAAAGATGCACAACTTTCAAAAGATCTTTTGGAAAAGTCTATTGCAAAGTTTAAAACGCTGCCTACACTACAAAGAAATATCTTATATACTTTGCTAAAAAAGGAAGAAGTATTTCAAGGCTTTTTTAATTTTATAGATGAAGATAGTTATGAAGAACTTTCAGTTCCTATTCTAAAAGGAACAATACTTAATGTTTTTAAAACTATTATCAAGAATGAAGATGTTTTAGAAGAAGCACTATTAATAAATAAAGTAGAGTTGGCTTTTATTTTGGCAATAAGAATGCCTGAACTCGAGGTAAATGCTCAGCCACCAAAAGTTTTATATGATTATGAAAACATTACAGCTTTACAAGAAAAGTTATGTTTTGATTATGATAAATCAATAGAAAATTTAAGTAGCTTTGCAGAAGATACTTTTGGTTTTGGAACATTTAGAGAATTCCCTCGTCAAGATGCTACTTTAGAAACAGGGATGATGGTTTCACAACAAGAAATTGTCGAAGCCGCCTTGAAAGCTAATGAATCCTTTCTTGCTATTTTACCAACGGGTGGTGGAAAAACATTTACATTTTGGTTACCAGCTCTTATTAAAGCGAAAGCATTAAAGACGTTAACCGTTGTTATCTCTCCTTTACAAGCACTTATTAAAGATCATATGGATAGTTTTCATGAGTCAGTTGCAAACTATAAAGCTGTTGCCTTAAGTGGATATCTTTCTCCTTTAGAACGAGCTGATGCTATTGATAAGGTTGTTAATGGTGATGCTGATGTCCTCTATTTAGCACCAGAAAGCTTACGTTCAAATGCTGTTTTTAATTTACTTAAAAATAGGGTTATTGAAAGATTTGTCATTGATGAGGCACATTGTCTATCAACATGGGGTAATGATTTTAGACATGATTATTTTTATATAGGAGCTTTTATTAATGATTTATTAGAGGCAAAACCTTTCCAAGATTATATTCCTGTTTCATGTTTTACAGCAACGGCAAAACCAAAGGTGATTGATGATATTACATCGTATATAGAAAAATCACTCGATGTTGAAATGAAACGTTATATCGCGGTTCCAGAGAGAAAAAATCTAGATTATGTGGGGACCTCTGTTCATAATGATAAAGATAAATATACAAAGCTTTTAGAATTGATTAAAACCAAAGAAGGGTCTACTCTAATTTATATTCCTTCTTCAACAAAAACCTGCGATAAGATAGCTGAACAGTTAGCCCTTGATACAGGTAAAAATGTTGCATCTTTTCACGGAAAATTAGAAACAGATATAAAAATGCAAATTCTAAAAGATTACATAGATGATACTATTGATATTGTTGTTGCGACAACAGCCTTTGGAATGGGTGTAGATAAACCAAATATTAAGAATGTTATTCATTATGAGATCTCTGAATCATTAGAAAATTATGCACAAGAAGCAGGAAGAGGTGCAAGAGATCAGAGCATACGTGCATCTTGTCCTCTTCTATTTAGCGAATCTGATTTAGATAAACACTTTACAACATTAAGCCGTTCTAAGTTAAATGCAGATGAGATTAATGCAGTGTTTAGAGTCCTTAAAACAGATACACGAAATCCAGTGACTTTTACAACGCGTGAAATAGCTACTAAAGCGGGATGGGACACCGAAGATAGTTCTAATGATTATGATATGAAAGTAAAAACAGCTTTACTAGAGCTAGAAAGAGAAGAATATCTTCAACGTTCACGGAATCAAGTAAAATATTATGCAGATTCTATCTCAAAAGATGCATTTTTAAACCTTGAAAAAGAGTACGAGTCGGGATGTTATGATGATGAGTCAAAAGTAAGACTTTCACGTGTGTTAAATACAGTAATTGGCTCGGGAAAACCAGATGCTGTACAACTAGATGAGTTAACAGAAATTTTAGGGTATTCCCATGAAGAAGTTTCGCAATCAATTTTAAAATTAAAAGGTATAGGTGTTATATCTGATGCAAAAGACTTGAGTCTTAGTATTTCTAAAAAAGGAGTAGATAATTATTCCAAGTATGTGAAGATTGAAGTATTATTGTATGAGTATCTACTTCAAGAGAGTGGACATGTTATTAGAATGAGTACATTAAATCAGTATCTTTCAGAAAATATTTCTTTATCACTGAAAAACGAAAATGTAATTGCTACTATAAAAATATTAATAAAAAGCTGGAGAGGACGTGCGCATCAGTTTAAATTTAATAGAATAGATAGACAAAAAGATCTTTGGTATTTTGAGTTTATTGATAAGAAACTACTTAGAGAATCAATTAGTTATAAGCAACATGTCTCATTAAAACTTGTAAAGTTCTTTTCAAAAAATATAAATACCAGAAAACCAACAGAGAAAGTGAGTGTAGAGTTTTCTATGCTTGAGATGCAAGAAGAATTTAAAATACAAAACTCAAAAATAATTGATAAGGCGCTACTACATCTACATGACTTGAAAATTTTAGAACTTGGAAAAGGTCGTTTTATATATTACTCACCTATGAGTATTCAAAAGTCTGAAAAAATGTTAATGCCAAGAAAACGTTATACTAGAGCAGAATATAAGATGAGGTTAGAACCTTATTATCAATATAAAATGGAATCGATACATATAGTAGGAGAATACTCTTCAAAGCTTGTAAGTGACTCAAATAAAGCTCAAGCTTTTATGAAAGATTATTTTACACTCTCATATAAAAACTTTGTAAAGAAATATGGGGAGTTAAAAGAGAAGTTTAAACGACCAATGACAGAGTATCGGTTTAATAAGATATATAAAGAACTTTCCACTGAGCAAAAGCTTATTATTGAAGATAAGAACTCTCAAGCAATGATGATTTTAGCTGGACCAGGAAGTGGAAAAACAAAAGTATTAGTTCATAAAATTGCCTCTTTAATCTTACAAGAAGACATTAAGCCTGATCAATTTCTAATGCTAACGTATTCTAGAACTGCCATGTTAGAGTTTAAGTCACGTCTATTTCAGTTAATCGGACAGTTAGCCTATGATATAGATATCTTTACTTTTCATGGATTCGCCTTACAATTAATTGGACGAGAGGTTGATAGTACTAAGAATGATTTACTAAAAAATGTTATTACATTAGCCACGCAACAAATTAATGAGGGTAGTGTTGAAGTTCCTTTTAAAACTGTACTAGTTTTGGATGAGTATCAAGATATTAATCATGAAGGATTTGAGTTAATAAAGGCATTAGCAAAGGCTCATGACAATAAAAAGCGTCTGATTGCAGTTGGTGATGATGATCAATGTATTTTAAAAAATGTAAATGGAGCGGATATAGGTTTTATTCAAAAATTTGAGGATGAATTTGGTTTTGATGACGAAGGAAATAAGTCTTTTTGTCAATATGAACTACTCAGAAATTTTAGAAGTGACCAAAGTATCGTTGAGTATTCTAATGCATTTATTCATAAGCTTACAAAGCGATATAAGCAGCATCCTTTAGTGTCAAATTCGAGTTACAATGGTGAAGTGTCCATAACACAGTGTATCTCTCAATATCTCCAGAAACCAGCAGTTTTAAATGCAAAAGAAAAATTTGAAGAGGGGAAATCGATAGCAGTTCTTGCATTTAGTAATAATGAAGTTGCGGATATTTATGCTCTTTTACATGAAGAAAATATCAAGGTCAGTTATTTACTCAATAATGAAGGTTTTACTCTAAGTGGTTTAGTTGAAATCAGTTATGTTAATGAATTGCTCAATGGAAAAGATTTAGATGAAAATCTCGTCTGGTGGGCCTATGAAGAAGCTAAAAAACGTTACCAAAACTCTAAAAATATAGATGTCCTTTATGGTGTAGTTAAAGGTTTCATAAAAGATCATGAAATTTACACCCAATCATTATGGCGAACATATTTAGAAGAGATCTCTTCTGAACAGTTTACAAGTGACTCTAACCGTGTCCTAGTGTCAACTATCCATAAATCTAAAGGTAAAGAGTTTGATACGGTTGTATTAGTGGCTCATAAGCAGGCAGTTAATGATGACTTTAGACGACTGTTTTATGTTGGAATGACCCGAGCCAAAAAGAGTCTAATTATTATTACAGATCATGAAGTCTTTAATCAAGACGTACAGTCTCAAACAAGATGTAAGTTTGATGCTATTTTGTACCCTGAACCTAATCGTAAAACACTTGTTATGGGCTTATCTGATCTCTGGCTTAGTTTCCAAGGTGGGCAAGATATTCAAAACGTAGATTTGATTGCAGGAACTAAGGCTACAATTGAAGAAGTAATGCCATCAAAACCATACTTTATTATGCAAAATGGATTAATGATTGCAAGGTTTTCTAAGAAAATGAATGAGCAGATTAAATTATTAGAACGTCAATCTTATAAAATTGTTGATGTAGAAATTGAAAATGTTATACATTGGTTTGATGAAGGTGCATTAGTTTATAGGCAAGAGCCTTTATGCAAGATAGTACTGCAAAATAATGTACTATAACAGCTACATTTTTTATTAAGTAGGTTAAACATACTTAAGGACAAGCAGAGAATATGGGATCAGTTGCCAATATTTGAAAGTTTATTCCTCATAGTAAAAACACTTCAGAATTTTGATCTCGTCAAAATTATCACTATTAAAGAATACCTCGATTAGCTGGTACTCCTCTATACCTTTATCAGTAACTATATCAATAAAAACAGTCCGAATCTTTTTCTCATTACCAAGCAGTTGGCGGAAATAGATGAGTGGGTAGTAGAGTTGTAGCAGGGAGAAAGTTTTTTGTGGTTTGGCTCCTGTCTTTGCTTCAAAGATGATGATCTCATCTTCGTTTTCCAGGACAAGGTCAATCTCGAATTGGAATCCTGGGTTGATGGTTTTGTTTCCCTTGCTTGTTTTGAAGGTCAGTGGTGTTGTGAGCTTTATCTTCCCAAATTGTCCGTAGAGTAAACGTGTATTGGTTTTGTTGTGGATCGTCTTTTTCAAGACACTGTAATGATCGCCATCGACAAAATGGTTGATGATGCCAAGGGCTACGGCTTTGTTGAGGTAGGCATTTTCATTGCGTTCAAACTTGACTTTGAGTGTTTTGGGGACAAAGCTGTCTATAGGATGATAGTCGTCGGATGATATGGCTGTATAGTTTATGTTCTGCAAGTCAAAAAAGATATCACCCTTGTAGAAGAAAAACTCTGCTTGTCCTGCACGGACAGGGTAGAGCTTGTTGCTAATGAAGTAATCGGAAAGCTGAGCAGTTTTATATAGAGGAATCCAATTGCCGGGCTTAGGTTTCTCAAACTGCGAAGCAGAAAAGTTCTCTGAAGTACCAAGAAAAGGGTTTTGAAATGTCTCACTTGG
>JALULO010000125.1 GCA_027056215.1 Campylobacterales bacterium
TAGCACTTGACGGGAAAATGGGATTTGATGACAATGCTCTTTATAGACATAAAGATATAGAAGCTATGAGAGATGAAAGTGAAGAAGATCCAGATGAGAGAGAAGCTAGTCAATATGGACTAAGTTATATCGCTCTTGATGGTGAGATAGGATGTATGGTAAATGGTGCTGGACTTGCGATGGGTACTATGGATACTATCAACTATATGGGTGGAACTCCAGCAAACTTTTTAGATGTTGGTGGAACTGCAAATGCCGAAACTGTTGCTAAAGGTTTTGAGATAATCTTAAAAAATCCAAATGTAAAAGCTATCTTTGTAAACATATTTGGTGGAATAGTAAGATGTGATCGTATAGCAAATGGTATTTTAGAAGCTACAAAACTTGTAGATGTAAATGTTCCAGTTATAGTTAGACTTGATGGAACAAATGCACCAGAAGCTGCCGAAATACTAAAAAATGCAAATATAGACAATGTTATAGCAGCAGAGGATTTAGCAGATGGTGCTAAAAAAGCAGTTGCAGCAGCGAAAGGAGAGTTATAATGAGTATATTAGTAAACAAAGATACAAAAGTCATAGTTCAAGGTTTTACTGGTAAAGAGGGTACTTTTCATGCTGAACAATGTTTAGCTTATGGGACCAAGATTGTAGGAGGTGTTACTCCAAACAAAGGTGGACAAACTCATCTTGATAAACCAGTTTTTAACACAGTAAAAGAAGCGATAGAATCAACAGGAGCAACTGTTAGTATGATATTTGTTCCACCAGCATTTGTTGCTGATGCAGTTATGGAAGCAGCTGATGCAGGTATAGAGCTTGCAGTTATCATAACAGAGGGTGCTCCAGTCAAAGACATGGGAATGGCAAAAGCTTATGCTGTTAAAAACGGCATGCAAACTATCGGACCAAACTGCCCAGGTATCATTACAGCTGAAGAGTGCAAGATAGGAATCATGCCTGGCATGATTTTCAAAAAAGGAAATGTTGGACTTATCAGTAAGTCAGGAACTCTAACTTATGAGGGTGCAAACCAAGTTGTAAAAGAGGGATTTGGAATCACAACTGCAGTTGGTATCGGTGGAGATCCTATCATAGGTCTTAGCTATAAACAACTTCTACCACTTTTTGAAGCTGATCCTGAGACTGAAGCTATTGTCATGATTGGTGAGATTGGTGGAGATTTGGAAATTCAAGCAGCAGCTTTTATCAAAGAAAATATCACTAAACCAGTAGTGGCTTTTATAGCAGGTCAGACTGCTCCTAAAGGAAAAAGAATGGGTCATGCAGGAGCTATTGTTAGTGGAAGTGCAGGAACAGCAAAAGAGAAGATGGATGCACTAGAAGCCGCTGGTGTAAAAGTTGTAGTAAGTCCTGCTGATATCGGAAAAGCAGTAGCAGAAGTTTTAAAAAAATAAAAAGGAGAGATAATGGAAAGTATAACAAAAGCCCCAGAAAATACTCCAGTATGGGTAGATGTAAGTAGATGTAAAGCATGTGATATATGTGTAGATGTATGTCCTGCTGGAGTTTTGGGTATGGTTCCTTCAGATCAAACTATACTAGGTTCAACTATAAGTGTGCAAACACCTGATTCTTGTATAGGTTGTAATGATTGTGAACTTCACTGTCCAGACTTTGCTATATATGTAGCAACAAGAAAAGAGTATAAGTTTGCAAAACTTACAAGTGATGCAAAAGAAAGAGCAGAAAAGATAAGAGCAAATAACTATATGGCACTTAGTGCTTAAGGAGAGAAAATGGCAAGAGAAGTAGTATCAAGTGGAAATGCTTTATGTGCACTAGCTGCATATGATGCTGGATGTGAATTTTTTGGTGGGTATCCTATTACACCATCAAGTGAGATTGCTCATGATTTGAGTAAACTTCTTCCTAAAAAGGGTTATAAATTTATTCAAATGGAAGATGAAATAGCAGGTATCTCAACAGCACTAGGTGCTAGTATGAGTGGTAAAAAATCTATGACAGCGACTTCAGGTCCTGGAATAAGTTTAAAATCAGAGCAAATTGGACTAGGGTTTATAGCTGAAACTCCAATAGTTATAGCAAATGTTATGAGAGGTGGTCCATCAACTGGTCTTCCTACAAGGGTTTCTCAAGCTGACATTGGTCAAGCAAAATACCCAACTCACGGAGATTATGCTTCTATAACTCTATGTGCGGGAAGTTTAGAGGAGTGCTATACTGAAACTGTAAGAGCTTTTAACTTAGCTGAAAAATACATGACACCAGTATTTATTCTTTTAGATGAAACAATAGGGCATATGCATGGGAAAGCTGTTATTCCTGATATTGAAGAAGTTGAAGCTTCGATAGTAAATAGAGAGGAATATACTGGTGATCCAGCAGATTATAAACCATATGATGCTGATATGAACAAACCAGCTGTTTTAAACCCTATGTTTAAAGGATATAGATATCATATAACTGGTCTTCACCACGGACCTACAGGTTTTCCAACAGAAGATAAAGATATATGTGCATATAACATAAAAAGATTGGTTGGTAAGATTCAAGATGTAGAAAAACTTGATGACCAACCAGATTACGAAGAATTTATGCTTGATGATGCTGAAGTTTGTATCATTGCTTATGGAAGTATAAGTAGAGGTGCAAAAGAGGCTGTTATGAAACTAAGAGCTGATGGGATAAAAGCAGGATTATTTAGACCTATCATGCTATGGCCAAGTCCAGCTAAAAAAATAGAAGAAATTGGTAAAAAGTTTGATAAAATTTTTGTAACAGAACTTAATCAAACAGGTCAATATACTGAAGAGATAGAGAGATTAACAGGAAGAAGAGATTTTGCAA
>JALULO010000126.1 GCA_027056215.1 Campylobacterales bacterium
TTGATGGCAACTATATCTAAAACTATCGTCTAAAAGTATGGGCAATACAAGGGTTTGAAATCCTAATATATCTGTTTGGTTACACATCTTATCTCTTTCTTGATTTGTATTGTGTATATATTTATCATGATACTCTACATGAAATACAGGCTTTTTAGATTTGATAAAAGGCTTCAATCGATCACATTCATGATATTGATAACATTGTTCATTGACTGCAAAATCAAACAATGGCTCAAGTTCTATGATTTGATCGAGATCATTTTTTAATCCGATGCTTAATCCTCTTTTATGAGCTTCTTTTGACAAAAACTTGTTGAATTTACTTTGATCTTCTTGATCTAAATTAAAACCTGTATTATTTTGATAACCGTCAATATTATCTGGTTCTATACCATCACATCCTTTTGTCTTCGCTAAATCTAATCTGTCAGTCATGATGGTATATATAGTTTGATTGCGAATGTCCAGCCATCTTTCTCCTTCCCATTCATCTAAAGTGTTTCCAATCATTTCAGTAGAAAATTTATCTTTATCAATTCTCCAGTTTTCATAAGTACCTGCACTAAAGTAGCAGATTACTTTTTTACCATTTTGATGAAGCTTTTGAATTTGATTTTTACTTGTATCAAACAAATCTATATCATAAAGATCAACATCATAAGTGGTATTTAATGTGCCTTGTAGTTGCCATTGCCAAGTAGTATTTGTATCGGGTGTGTACCATTTTTTCTCTGTTGTATGGGTGTGTGCAGTGGGTGTATTTGTGAAAGGAGCTGTGTTATCTTCAATCTCAGAGTTATTCGTCCCACCACATCCAGTAAAAAAAATCAATGATAATATAAAAAATATGGGTTTCATAATACATCCTTTTTTAAAAGTTATCGACATAATAGCAGATTTGTGTGAAGTTATCTCTAAAAAATATTTCAATATGAAATAAAATTGCTAATTCTTTTAAAAAACTTATAAAATTTCCATAACACATAAATTACCTTATGAGGAGGATGGTTATGCAAAGTGTATTATTGGTTTTGAAGCAGTTAAAGGAAAAGATGATTAGCAAAGGATATGGATATAAAACACAGCAGTTTTACATGGATACTGTAAAAGCATTTATCTCTTTTCATGGGAAACGTGATCCCTCTTATATGGGAATGGTTGAGATTGATTTATTTATGAACCATCTTACACGGGATAAAGCTATACTATTTAGAAAAAAACAGCAGGTATTTCAAGTGTTGATGTTTTTTTATACGCAAGTATTACATATCTCATTGCAAAATGAGTATATTGATGCTTCAAGAGGCTCACCGCTTATACCTAAAGCAGATACGTACAAAATGGTACAGAGTATTATGCAGTTTTAACTTAAGGGCTCTTTATAGATTTTTACTTTTGAAAACGAAAGCTAAGACTTCTGCAACAGCTTTGTAAAAGTTTTCAGGTATCAGTTCGTCCAGATCGCATTTTGCATATAGTTCACGTGCAAGGGGAGGATTTTCGACAATCTGAATCATATTCTTTCGACCAACCTCTTTGATTTTAAGAGCCATGTTGTCCACCCCTTTAGCGATAAGACGTGGGGCATTTTCTTTTTCTTTATCGTATCTAAGTGCTATGGCATAGTGGGTAGGGTTTGTGATGATAACATCCGCACTTGGGATATCTGCCATCATTCGTTTTTGTGCCATTTCCATTTGTAGTTTTTTGATACGACCTTTAACTTGTGGATCACCTTCCATCTGTTTATATTCATCTTTGATCTCTTGTTTACTCATCTTAAGATCATTAAAGTATTGTATTCGCACAATCATCAAATCGACCATAGCAAGCACAAATAAAATCATCAACATGATTGCTACAAGCATGATAATCTTTTCTACAAGCCAGCCTATTTGCCCCTGTAAAGAAAAGTTTATAACAGTTGGAAGTTCATGGGTATATTGGATGAGAAAATAAAAAGCTATCGCAAAAACGATACTTACTTTTGCAGTGATTTTTACACCTTCAATCAACTTCTTCATAGAAAAAAGTTTGCCAAATCCTTTAATGGGATCAATCTTTTTTAAGTCAGGTGTAAGTGGTTTTGTCGTAAACACAAAACCAAACTGTACCACGGCAGCGAGTATCCCTGAAAGTGCAACAACTGCTGCAATAGGGATAATCATCAAAACCAATTCTTTTAGCGTGTTTAATCCTATAAGATAAGCTGTCTTAGGTGTCATCTCAACACCGACAAATGCCATATAGTATCGGTATAGATGCTCAATCCTAGAAGTGAGAAAGGCAGTCGCAAAATAGACGACGATGACAGCAACAATCAGTGTTATAAAAGCACTGGTGTCTTGGCTTCTGGGTACATTTCCCTCTTTTTTCGCATCCTCGAGTTTCTTCGAGGAGGGTTCTTCGGTCTTTTCAGCGTCATCAGCCATGGGTTATTTTTATCGATTGTCTATACGCATAGAAAAATCTAACCAAACTGCTTTATGGATAAGGCTTCCGCTACTGATAGCATCTACACCTGTCGCAGCATAGTCGGTGATGTTTTCTTTGGTTACATTTCCACTGGCTTCTATCAATACATGAGGATGGTTATTATCACGATATTTTACAACTTCACAAATATCATCAATCTCCATATTGTCACACATGATTAGATCAGCACCACTGGACATTGCCTCTTTTGTTGCTTCGATACTTTCACATTCGATCTCTATTTTTGAGGTATAAGGGATACGTTTACGTGCTTGTTTGATAAACAGATGTAAGTCATCGATGGCTGCTAAATGGGTATCTTTTAACATCAAGCAGTCATCAAGTCCGAGTC
>JALULO010000127.1:0-2997 GCA_027056215.1 Campylobacterales bacterium
ATATATTGATTGTTGAGGTAGGTGGTACGGTAGGGGATATCGAAAGTTTGCCATTTTTAGAAGCGATACGCGAATTTGGCTCAGACGTAGGACGCACAAATGCACTATATGTGCATCTAACACTTGTTCCATTTTTAAAAGCAGCGGGTGAGTTAAAAACCAAACCGACACAACATAGTGTTCAGGAATTGCGCCGTATCGGTATATCACCACAGATTTTGATATGTCGTTCAGAAGTGCCTATTCCAAAAGATATGAAGATGAAACTGGCATCATCATGCGGTGTTGAAAAAAATTCTGTCATTGAAGCAGCAGATGCAAAATCTATCTATAAAGTGCCTATCAATTTTTTATCACAAAATATTTTGACCCCTATATGTGAAAATCTTGATTTGGATTTAGAAATCCCTGATATGGAAAACTGGAATGCCTTGGTGAAAAATGTGATTGCTCCTAAAAAAGAGGTAACCATAGGTTTTGTTGGAAAGTATCTTGAACTCAAAGAGTCTTATAAATCATTAACAGAATCATTTGTTCATGTAGGTGCACATTTGGATGCGAAGGTAAATCTCAAATGGATCAACAGTGAACAAATCAATGATGAATGTGAAGCAGGAATCTTTTGTGATGTAGATGGGATTTTGGTTGCCGGTGGATTTGGTCAAAGAGGCGTTGAAGGTAAAATAGATGCCATCAAATACGCACGTGAAAACAAAGTGCCGTTTTTGGGTATCTGTTTAGGGATGCAGCTCTCTTTGATAGAATTTGCTAAGAATGTACTCAAACTTGAAGAAGCTGATTCTGTCGAGTTTAATCCAGAATGTAAAAATCCGATTATTTACCTGATCGATGCTTTTATGGATGCAAGTGGCAATAAACAGATTCGAACACATAAAAGTCCACTAGGAGGGACTCTTCGACTTGGCACTTATCCATGTGATACAAAGCAAGGATCACTTTTACGTAAAGTTTATGGTGGTAAAAAAACAGTTTATGAAAGACATAGACATCGGTATGAAGCAAATCCTCTCTATAGAGAAGCATATGAAAAAGAGGGGTTGATAATCAGCGGTGAATCTGATGGGCTGATAGAAGTTGTAGAGTTAAAAGATCATCCATGGTTTCTTGGCGTGCAGTTTCATCCTGAATTTACATCTCGGCTTAAAAAACCAAATGAAGCGATTTATGCTTTTGTTGATGCCGCATTGCAAAATAAAACTGACTAACTATGTCTGCATCTAAGAGATTAAGTAAGGAAGATATCGCAACTATTTTATCAAGTCGTTTTTCAGAAGATAAATGTACCAGTCTAGCACATATTCCAAAACCCTCTTCGTTTAAAGATATTCAAAAATCTGCAAAACGCATTAAAAAAGCGATTGATCATGGTGAAAAGATTGCAGTTGTAGGGGATTATGATGCAGATGGTGTTATCTCCTCTGTAATCTTAACTGAATTTTTTGATGATATTGGGGTTAGCACTACGCTTAAAATCCCAAATCGTTTTGAAGATGGTTATGGTATCAGTCCCGAGATTGTGAAACATCTTGATGCAGATGTTATCATCACGGTAGACAATGGTATATCTGCTTTAGAAGCAGGGCGTGTATGTAAAGAACGCGGTATAGATTTGATTATCACAGATCACCATACTGTGCCCAAAGAACTACCTCAAGCATACGCGATTGTAAATCCTAAACAAGAGGACTGCCACTTTCCAAATAATGAGATATGTGGAGCACAGGTTGCTTGGTATCTATGTGCTGCTATCAAGGAAGAGATGGGCTTGAACTATAATCTTTCAAAATTTTTAGATATTTTGGCGATCGCAATCATGTCTGATATGATGGCGTTAAAAGATATCAATCGCACCATGGTTCGTAGCGGGATAAAGTTGATAAATGCCAAAAAACGTCCCATCTTTCGTGCTATAGGAACTTTTTTTAATAAAAACTCTTTTAAAAGTGAAGATATCTCTTTTCTGATAGGTCCCCTTATTAATAGCTCTGGACGCATTGAAGATGCTACAAGATCGTATGAATTATTGCGTGCAAGAGATGAGAGTGAAGCGATGGATAGATTGCTATATATCGTAGATCTAAACAATCATCGAAAAGAGATAGAACTTGGATTGTTACAAGAGTCATTGAAAAAGATAGAAGAGCAAAAAAAGATTATCATCGTTTGGGGTGAAGAGTGGCATGAAGGTGTGATAGGAATCGTTGCATCAAGGCTATGCAGACGTTTTAATAAGCCAGCAATCGTCTTTTCTATCACAGATGGTATAGCCAAAGGAAGTGCTAGGAGTGTGGGTGAAATCAATATCTTAGAACATATCTCCAAACAAGCAGATCTCTTAAAAGGCTTTGGCGGTCATAAAGGTGCAGCGGGGATGGGCTTAGAAGCTAAAAATCTCGATATATTTAAAGAACGCATGGAAAATGCACTCGATAGCGTAGATGAAAAAGATTTTATCAATAAGACAGAAGTCTTAGGTGAGATAGATCCCGTTGCTATTGATTTTGAACTGTTAGATATCTTAGAATCTTTTGAACCATATGGACAAAAAAACCCCATGCCAAACTTTATACTCAAAGATGCCTATGTCAAAGTAGAAAAGGTGATAGGACAAAATCAAAATCATCAAAAAATAGTTTTAGCCAGTGATGATATCACCCTCGAATCAATCCATTTTAATTTTACCAATAAAGTCAATAGCGGTGAAAAAGTAGATGTTGTCTGCACTGTTTCAAAAAATGAATTTCGTGGCAGAATTTCTCCTCAACTTATGATTAAACAAATAATTCCAAGTCAAATGTAACATAAGTCGATAAAGGAATCGGCATCTAAAAAGAGGATATCGACAAAATCACACCATCGGCAATACAATAAAACTGTTACAAAACTACACAAATACAAAAATAACTAAAAAAACTATAAAAATTCTAAGGTAAATTTAAAATTAAATTATTTTAATCTTATTAGCTAAAAGAGTTG
>JALULO010000127.1:3007-10635 GCA_027056215.1 Campylobacterales bacterium
TATGTTTCATGAAGAAAAGAAATAAAGTTTAAAGTTTATAATCTAACTATATATATTAAGTATTAGTTAATAATATCATAAGTTGGGGGGTATTATGGTGCTTATCAATCATATTATCTGGGAAAAAAGATGAAAACAGCAAATAAATCCTTCTCCACCTGCTCACTCTACCTGATAGCACTGACTGTACTTGGTGGCGGTGTGTTGTACTACTATATGTTCCGTACGCCGGTTCTGGCGTACGCGTGGTTTGGGATCTCTCATGAAGCTGTGCTTTCTGGAGGCGGTGTCGTTTTGGACGCACTACCCAGTTTCGTGCATGTCTTTGCGTTTTCTCTGCTGACCTGGCTGGTACTCGATCGACAACATCCGTACTGGAGTACAGGTTTCTGGGCAGGGGTCAATCTGCTCTTTGAGTTTGGACAGGCGATGCCCCACAAATGGGCATCATCTTTCCCCCAAATACTCAAAATCTACTTCATAAACGGAACATTCAGCATAGCGGATATCATAGCGATCTTCCTCGCGGCGGTAGTCGCTCTAAAGATCATAAAATAAAAGTCACAATATAACAAGGAGTGTATGAGATGAACAAAAGTATGTTACAGAGTATCAAGCTCTTGCTAGTACTCATAACAGGAGCGTTTTTGCTGCTGGGAAGTGCGAACTTAGGAGGTCTTACGGCAAATGCCGGAGTAGATCAAACCATCACCGAAGGACAAAGCGTCACGCTCGACGGCTCGAAAAGTACCGCCGACGAAGGCGAAACACTCACCGGCTACAAATGGAGCGAAGGGAGTACAGTTTACTGCGAAAACGCCAAAATCTGTACCGTTGACAATCTTTCCAAAGGTGAGCATTACATCACGCTGACAGTGACGCAGAGCGACGGGTTGACGGCGACGGATAGGGTGAAGGTGAAAGTTGAAGCGCAGCAGGAAAACGGTGCAGATAAAATTTCTTCCGTTACTTCCCCGGCGATGGCGGGAGCGACTATCGAACTCTATGACGATCAAAACAGGCTTCTTCTGAAAAAATCAAATGCTATAGACAGTTCAGGTGCCTATAGTGTCAGCTTTGATGCAGATGATGAAGCAAAGCTTAGCGACTTTTTTGTTCTGAAAGCTACTAAGGGTGATAAAGAGATAGATAGTGTTATCATCGGGTACTGGGGTGATGATGGATTTAGCGGTGATGCGAGTTATCTTAGTTATGACTCAACGGCTGCTTATCTCATAGCACTTTATACAGGTGACACAACATTTGAAAATATCAAAAGGTTTTTACTTTCCTTTAGAAATGGAGCATTTGATAAAACAGATATCGACTCTTATAAGTACCCATATAGACACATCATCGAACAAGTGAGTACGGATGTGAAAAACTATATAGAAGGACATGGAGCAAAACCTACAAAAGAGTCCATCCTAGCATATACTGCAACACAAAATATCATACCAGTAAATACCCTAAACACTATCGCACAAGAAGATGGAGATAGATTTGCCACTTCATTTGTGTTTGAGCAAGATGGTAAAAAAACCTAGTAGAACTTTCATTTGATGTAGCTGATAGCAATATCACACAAGATATCGACCTTAGCACAGCAAAGTTAGAAGACTTAACTTCTGGGGATTTTGAGATATTTAGTTTTTCTATGGATATCGGGGACAATGTTCTTAGAGATGTGTATGTAGATGTAAAAGATTTGTCGAAAGTTGTTAAGTCTAGATCGAGAAGTTTGAAGAGAAGTAGAGCGATAGATGAAGCTGAAGATTTTTGTAACAAGGACAACCAATTTCATAAAAAATTTAAAGAAGTAAAAGGAGGAAATGGAGATATATACTTTTTCCAGTCTAATATTTGTACTCTAATTGATTGGGAAAAAACAAAGCTAGCTTTTATAAATGGTACTCCAAATCCATCTTTTATTTTAGAATTTAAAGATGTATATAAAACCAATGCAGTCCCAATTCTCTTACAAGCTTCATTAAACACTATTTCTGGGCAAAAAATAACAAGTACAAATGATAAAAAGAAATTTATATTTCCTATAGACAATGCAACAAAGCTAGATACTATTATAAATCTAAATTTTGGTACTGGTAGTGGTGGTATGCATGCACAGCCTCCATATTATTTCACACTAGGTAATGTTTATGATTACTTTTCGCACACACATATCAAAGACAGTATACTAGCCTATAAAACACTTAAACAAACCCGTGCTACATCTGCACAGGATAATGCATCTGACCATTGGAATAACTATATCAGTAGCAATGAAAATCAATACAATTTAGACCCAAATGAGCCTTTGGTTATGAGTGATGTCATGACACATAGAATCACAGACTTTGATAAGTTTTTAACCAAGCTTGCTTATCCAAAGCATGATGTATGGAGCACAACAGACTATGGTAAGCGTCCACCTGCTGATGATGGAAGAATACCTCTTCTTCTTATACATGGTTGGCAAGGAACGGGATTTGTTGGGAATAAAGACTTAAGAAATCCTGCAATTTTAGGTTTGTGGAAAAATAGTGAATTTGCTTACTGGAACCACTTTTTAGACTATTATCTAACATCTAAATCTTTACAAAAGAAGTATCATGTATATCTCTATAAATATACTTCTTACAAGCATGTAACTTATAATGCTTGGCAATTGAGAGACTTATTGGAGGAAGTAAAGAAAAACCATCCAAACTCTGATCTTGCAAAAGGTTTGAATGATAAAGAGATAGGTTTAACTATCTTAGCTCACTCTATGGGTGGATTGGTTTCAAGAGCGTTGATTGAAGAACATAAATATTTTGGTGTTAGTTTAAAAGGGTTAAATAAACTTATTGCACTTGATACTCCTCATCATGGTTCACCAGCTTCACATAATTACAAACCAGGGAATTTAGCAAAAGATTTAAAAACACATGGGGCTGCTGATTTAAACTGGGATAATTTTGATGGTGTACAAAAAGAAGTTTGGAAAAATGCTGATGACAATAGATATGATAAAAAAACATTAAATTGTCAGAAATTTGATGAGTATTATAATACTTTAGCAGGTAAGTGGTATCCAACATCAAATCCATACTTAGCAAAGTTAAATAAAAACTTTGATGAACTTGTTTATAACTATAAAGATAAATATATATTTTATACGGCATGGAATGTGTATGGAGGATCATTTAGTGTAGATGACATAGAATCAATGTATGGGAAAGCAGGTGCAGATTATCTGAGAGAAAAAAACTATATGCAATTATATAATGAGAGTTTATTGCACAATTTTATAAATAATGGAATAATGGCTGTCTCTACTGACAGTATTGGAAGAAGTGGTTATGCAACTGGTGGTGCTGAACCAATCAGTAGTTCATGGTTAGCACAATATCAAAGTGCCACAGGGGAACTTGGATCTAGCGAAAATCCAAAAGTAAATGATCTCCCATCTGTTAGTGACTTTGCAGATGAAGCGGTTACACATAGCATAGATGATGTTCCGTTGATTGTCTATTCAGATGGAAGTACACATGATAATTCAATCCCTTATAGACTATTTTGGGATTATGACCATGAGATGATGATGGGCGGTGCTTATGAAAACGGTTGGTTCGGCGGACAAGGTGTATGGGATAAATATATCGATATAGGACCTTTATTATCTAATGCTCCTGAAGGTAGTGCTTTTTTAAAGCATAAGTTAGAGTATGTAAATGCTGCAAGACAAATTGTAAATCCAAATACTGCGGATTTAACATCAGAAAGATTAAACCCATTAATATTTGAGCCAGTATTTTTAGTCATCGAAAAAGATTTACTAGATAGTGCAGGTGTAACACTTACAGCCGATGCAGGAGAAGACAAAACTATCTCAGCAGGTCAAAGTATCACACTTGATGGTAGTGCAAGTACAGGAGATATAACAGGCTATCAATGGGGAGAAGGTGCAAATGTTTATTGTGCGGAGTCAGCTATGACTACTTGTACGATAGCAGACTTACTTGAGGGTGAGCATACTATCATTTTAAATGTTTATGATGCTTCAGGGAGTAGTGCTTTAGACACGATTAAAGTAACAGTAACCCCAACCCCACAACCTTCCACCTCAAAAGTCCTAAAAACAGGACAAACAAAATGCTACGATTGGGATACAAATGCTGAAGAAGTTTGTACCCAAGAACATAAGGGACAAGATGGTTATTATGCGACTATTCAAGATTTGGGAGTAGATAGAAGTTACTCTGGTATGTCAGAAAATGGTGTTCATATCGCCGTAAGAGACAACGCTACAGACATCATCTGGCAAGACAACTCAGAAGCAGCGTCATTTACTGGCACTTGGGAAGAAGCAAAAATACAGTGTCAAAACCTTGGTATTTCAGGAACTTGGAGACTTCCAACTATAAAAGAGTTACAAACTCTGCCTGATTTTGGTAAGGTTAATCCAGCGATAGATAGTGTATTTGAAAATACAAATACCTTAGACTACTATTGGAGTTCTGCTACCGATGCCAGCTATACCGGCCGTGCGTGGGGTGTTTACTTCAGCTATGGCTACTCCAGCTACGACTATAAGGCATATGACAACAATGTTCGTTGTGTGAGGTCCGGACAATAGATTTTTGATAATTAAAAATAAATAGTGAAAAATGAAAAATTTAGGAGCTCAAAGTGTATTATGATAACTTGCCGATTTTTAAATCGGCACTTGATTTAGTGGTGTATATCGAAACTATTGTTAAGGGATTTGAGCGATATCATAAATACATTTTTATCAATGGAAAATTGATAATGGAGGATGGAAAATGATGATAGAATATTTTAAACTTATAAGGAGTGATTATGAGAGACAATCCAATTGTTACCAAAAGTTTTCATTTTTCGGTGGAGATTGTGACTTATTATCAGTATATTGTAAAGGAACACAAGGAGTTTGTTTTATCAAAGCAGTTGCTTCGCAGTGGTACTTCGGTAGGAGCAAATATAACAGAAGCACAGGATGCACAGAGCAAAAAAGATTTTATATCAAAGATGAGTATATCTCTCAAAGAAGCCAAAGAAACAAGATATTGGCTTTATTTATTAGAAGAGTGTGGTTATCTAAACAAAGATACTACTATAACAACATACAAGAAAAGATCATTCAAACTTGTCGAACTCTTTTTACACATAGAGGAGATTATAAAAATCCTAAGCTCCATAGTAAAAACATCAAAACAACAACAATAATTAAAAATGGAAAATTGAGAATGGACAATGGACAATGAATGAAATTCATACAAAATAAATCCCATTTTCCATTGTCCATTCTCAATTCTCCATTAAATAAAATGGGTCTTTTAGAGATAAAACAGTTTTTATCTGTCAAAGCTTCATTTGCGGGACATGCAAGTCATGCAAACAGCTATAAATTAATAAATAAAGTAGGAGTTATAAATGAAAAAGATCCTTTTAGTTTTGATAGGTGTTAGTGTTTTAGCACTAGCAGATATGAGTAGAGATGCTACAGGTATAGTAACTGATAGTGTAACAACACTTCAGTGGCAAGATGACTATAGTGACAATGGTGATGTTATAAAAATAGCCAACTGGAGAGGTGCTATAAACTACTGTGAAAATGAACTCTCTTTAGGAGGTCATAATGACTGGAGACTACCAAATAAAAATGAACTCTTGTCTATCGTTGATTACAACGAATATAATCACTCTATAAATAAAGATGTTTTTCAAAATACCTCGAGCTACTATTATTGGAGTTATTGGAGTTCTACTACCAATGCCGACGATACCAGCCGTGCGTGGTATGTTAACTTCAGCGGTGGCCGCTCCTACTACTACGACGGTAAGACTGCTAACAACTATGTTCGTTGTGTGAGGTCAGGACAATAGGTTTTTGATTTTTTGAACAACCACACAATGCAACAATGGGGGTCACAATAAACAACAGAAGTGGGGTCAGGTGATAACCAATAACCGAACCTCTTTTTGCTACCATATTATAAACCAAAATAGGAATATAACATGGCAAGAAAACCGAGGCTCACCATTTCAAGATGTCATCATATAATTTTTGAAGAAATTTAGCTGTTTCCCCTCGATTGTCCTTTTTCTCATCTACTATTACTCTATGTTCTTTACCTGCTGTTTTTAAGGTGATTGGGAAGTCTAGGAGTCTATCGGATTCATCTGATTAATGTTGCAGCCCATCAAGCATGAATTATATTTTAATAGGTCGTTAAGTACAAACAGTATAAAATAGACGAAATAGACAATAAGGACAAAATATGAAAATGATTACTGCAAGTGACTTAAAACAAAATAGTGCAAAACTTCAAGATGCGTTAAGAGGAGATTTATTAGTGACCAAAAGAGATAAACCTTTTGTGGTTGTTATGGATTATGAAAAATATAAACTCATCGAGCGATATATCCATAAAATTGTCAATGATGAAACCTATAGAGCTATAGATAATCTTGAAAATGATAGAGAAATAGAAATATATCACTCAAAAGATGATCTCTTTAAGGATTTGGGATTGTAAATGTTGGAGATAAAACTTGATAAACAGTTTAAAAAAGATATCAAACGGGATCAAAAATCAGGAAAATATAACGCAGATGATTTTTTAGAACTTAAAAGAGTTATGGATTTTCTTATCGAAGAGCAACCTCTTGATGAAAAATATTTGGAACATAAACTCATAGGCGATTGGCGGGGTTATTTAGAATGCCATATTAAACCAAATTGGCTTTTGATTTATAAAATTGAAAAAGCATTAATAAAATTTGCTAGGATTGGAACACATCAACAACTTTTTAAAAAGTATTGAAACAATGAGGAACTATGAACAATATGAGCTGATAACCAATATATTGAAATAGACGAAGATATCTCACTTATATGGTATTATCCAGTACAAATTCTCACATAAGCTTTTAGCCTCCTAACAAGAAGTGAAGTCTAGACAACAACAATGTTATCAAGGAAAGATTGCTATCGCAACTTATAATTAAAAGAAAATAATTATCCTTTAAGATATTTTACTGTACAATTTCATATGGAAAATGATTATCCATAAATAAATATAGTTAAAAGGATATCGTATGGCAGTTCGTGGAAATTCTATTATTAAAGGTATAGAGATTGAAGAAGTTATCAAACTACTAAATAAAGCATATGCTGATGAATGGTTGGCGTATTATCAGTATTATATAGAATCTAAAGTGATTAAAGGGATTATGAAAGATGCTGCGATTACTGAACTAGATCAGCATGCGACAGATGAACTAAGACATGCAGACATGATTTCCGGAAGAATTTTACAACTAGGTGGAATACCATTGTTAAATCCAAAAGATTGGTTTACACATACAAACTGTGGTTATGAAGCACCATCAAACTTCGATGTAGTTGGGATTTTAGAGGATGCGATAAAAGGTGAACAATGTGCTATCAGTACATATTCAGATTTAGCAGAGTTGACAAAAGATAAAGATATCGTAACATATGATATCGTGAGTCAGATATTGGCAGATGAAGTGGAACATGAAGAAGATTTACAAGCACTTCATGATGATATCACTGAATTTGTTGAAAGTATTAAAAACCGATAAGTATACCAAAT
>JALULO010000128.1 GCA_027056215.1 Campylobacterales bacterium
GCTGATGTCATGCGTGTTTGTATGCTTTGTTTGTCATCTTTGGTAAGCGGTAGTCTTGTTGTGGAAGCATTGGTCTTTTTGGCTAGTGCTTCGAGTGTAAATTGGTTTGAACTATATATTTGCGAAGGATTTGTACGTTTATCTCCCAGATCAAGTATCTCACTACCTGTTGCGACAATAGCTACAGTAGGTTTTTTATAAACACAAACTTGTGCTATATTGAGACTTGCAAGTACCCCGATTTCGGCGAAACCAATCGTTGTACCTTTTGGGATTAAAATTTCTCCATTTTGATAATTTTCACCAATAGGACGAACACTAAATCCTTTTGGTACAGGTTCGTGTATGATGATTTCATTTCCACTGACTTCTACATTTTCTATAGGAATAAGGGTGTCACTGCCTTTTGTCATAAGTGAACCTGTAAAAGTTTTTACACAATACCCACCCATAAGCTCGTCATCGCTATAAGTACCAGCAGGTAAATCACCAAGAATTTGTATCCGTCCCATACTTTGATCATCAAATTTTATGGCATAACCATCCATAGCTGAAGTTGGAAATTCGGGTGAATTATGATCGGCGATGATGTCTTCAGAGAGGGTACGATTAAGTGCAGTATCCAAAAAGAGTCTTTCACTCTCTTTGGGATGTGAAAAACTCATAAGCAGGTTTTTGATTGATTGTTCATATGTTATAAATTTCATATAGTCCCCTATTGTAAAAGTCCACTGTTTGGCAAAGGCGTACTTCGATCTTTTGCATAGATGCGTTCACCATTTATGATATCATATTTCCATATAGGAGCTTTGGCTTTAAAATCTTCAACAAAAGCATCAATCATCTCTAGTGCGACACGTCGTTTGGGTGATAAAACAGCTGCGACATAGGAACTCTCATGTACATATACGTTACCTTGAGAGTGAGCCATCAATATAAGTGCATTTTGTTCTTTCGCTTTTTGTTGCCAACCATCAAACCATGAGTTCAAAATAGGCTCGTATATATCAAAGCTAAGTCCATCTATGTCGTTTTCATCTCTCACTATTCCGATAAAGTTCATCAATGCACCATAATTTTGATCTTTATATTGTTTATACCATCTTAGTAAAATCTCTTCTACTTCAAGGGCATCTTTATGTAATTCAAGCATCGCTTAACCTCCACATACAGGTGGTAAAAGTGAGATTTTATCATTTTTTGAAACAGAGAGATTAAGGTTTGAAACAAGTTGGTCATTTACAGCAATAGCACTGCTTTGTATCCAATCTTTCATCTCCGGATCGTCTTGAAATAGTGTTTTTAAGTCTGAAAGATGTTTGATATCCACATCAATAGGCTTCTTATTTATAGGTCCTAAAAATTCTATTCTTGCCATAAGTCTAATACCTCAATAGTTTTCTTATTATTATAGCAAATTGATATAGATAAGACCTTGTATTATCAATGATGTGTATCAGGCACTATGAAATATTAAAATTTTTACGTATAAGTCCGATATTGGCTTTAGTGCACCTATTAGTAGATGTGCCCTTTATAGATGTTATTAAGGATTAAACAATGAGAGAGCATGAATATAAACTTACCAAAGGGACGATTATTGTTTCACAGACAGATGCTAAAGGTAAGATAATATATGCAAATGAAGACTTTTGCAAAATATCACACTATACAAAAGACGAATTGATAGGACAACCTCACAATATCGTACGCCATCCTGATATGCCAAAGAGTACTTTTGAAGATTTGTGGGGGACCGTTAAAAGTGGTGAAGTGTGGAAAGGTATCGTGAAGAACAGGACTAAAGATGGTGGATACTATTGGGTGAATGCAACTATATACCCTTCTGAATATGAAGGTGAGAGAAGATATTTTTCTGTAAGAGTACGTCCCACTACTGATGAAGTTGAAAAAGCGCAAGAGGCATATAGTGAATTATAAGATATTGGAGAGATGATGTTATTTGGAAAATGTAAAAATATAGAAGAACAAACAACAAAGATTATGGAGTCTTTGGGGCAGTTAGAAGCCTATATACAAAGAGATAGAAATGGGTTTAATTTGGAAAAAGATGTAAAGTACAATAAGCATTTCAAACAAATCTTTGACAAAATTGTACATATCGCAACAAAACTGGAGCATAAAAATAAAGAAGATCAAGGTGTCAATGGTGAAATGCTGCTAGTCATTGAAAAGATATCAGATGGGAATTTGGGTGATAGGATATGTTTAACAACCTCCGATCCCCATATCCAGTACCTTGCAACATCTCTTAATAAACTGTCCAATAAACTTCAAAAAGATTTTAACGATATGGTAGCAGTCCTTAAAGAATATGAAAGGGGCATATACAAGAAATCCGTTAATGAAAAAGATATGAGAGATGGTGAAATAAAAGAGTTGGTCAAAGGAATCAATTCTTTAAAAAATGCAATCTCAGTTATATTAGGTGAAAACTTTAAACATGGTATTGAACTTGAAAAATCTTCTGAAACATTGATAGATAATATGTATCACATATTGGATGCTTCGGGAGAACAGACGAAGATTTTAAAAAGTGCAACGGATGAAATCATATTGATTACCCAAAAAGTGAAACAGAGTGATGAAAATACAAAAGATATGCAGCAATCCAGTGCAAAAGTAAAAAACTCTGTTTCGCAAGGGTTAGGCTATGCAAACGAAACTGTAAAAGCTATGGATGAGATCAATGATGCGACTATCGAAATAAATGAAGCGATAGAAGTTATTGATCAGATTGCTTTTCAAACAAATATTCTTTCATTAAATGCAGCGGTTGAGGCTGCAACAGCGGGAGAAGCAGGTAAAGGGTTTGCCGTTGTTGCAAGTGAAGTTAGAAACCTTGCTGCTAGAAGTACAGAAGCGGCTAAAACTATCAAAGAACTAGTAGCAAAAGCAACAGAAAAAACAAATGAAGGCAAAACAATATCAGATCATATGATCACAGGATACAATGAATTGAGTGAAGATATTGACAATACAATTCGACTTATAGAAGATACAACCAAGTCCGTACAAGAACAAGTAATAAGTATAAATAGTCTAGAAAATACAATGGATATTTTAGATAAACATACACAGGATTATATTTCCATAGCACACGCAGCTAACGAAACAAGTGTAAATGTTAGTGAAATATCCAAAACGATTTTGAAAATTACGAATATTACAGAATTTGATGGCAAGGAAAAGATTTTAAACGAGCAAAAGCAGAAGATAGAAGAGGAGAAAAGTTATGTATGATTCTGTTTTAATGGAAGAAAACAATATTGAAAGTAGTGTTGATTATATGACAAAGGGGCATTTACGAAATGTAATGCAACTTGCTGTATTTAGTACTAGTTGTGATCGATTATATGCGATCAATATCTCAAAAATTCAAAGTTTTTTAATTAAAGATGAAGTTGAACTCTTAAAACCACCTAGTAAAAATGAGTATATCGTTGGCATGATAAATATCAGAGGAGATATCGTTTCTATCGTAGATTTTGATAGTTGGGTTGGTGAAAACGATATAAAACAAGAACAAAAAATTATTATTATTTGTAATTATAACCAAAAGAAAATTGGTATTATGGTGAAAGAGATCATTGGCATTGAAGAAAAAACAAGTGATGAACTCAGGGTTCCTGTCAGCAGAGATCCAAAGATTTCATATGTAACAGATGTATTGGTACGAGATCAAAATAATAGCAAAAAAATGTGTATTGTTTTTGACGCTGAAAAGTTACTTTATGATGCAAACATTAGTGACAATAATTCGAAGACAACAATATATGATATTGATTCTTTTGATGTATTACCTCCAAACACCTTGAAAATAAAAAGTAATAAATTGGTACTTGTTGCAGAAGATAGCCATATTGTGATTGAAAAGTTAAAAGAGTTTTTTACGAAATTAGAACTTAATTTTGAATTATACGAAAATGGTGAAGATTTGATAAATCGTGTCATGAGCCTTGATCCTCAGGAAATAGGATTGGTGATAACAGATATCGAAATGCCTATTCGAAATGGATATCAAGTGATTAAATATATTAAACAAGAGAGTGTTTATGGAAATGTCCCTGTTTTGTCACTTACAAGTATGACTAATCAAGGTGTAAGAGATAAAGTGACGGAGCTAGGAGCACTTGATTTGATCAATAAATCTGATTTGAGAGTTTTACATGGCTATATTAAAGAAATATTGGAAGGGGAGTTGTCATGAATATAAAAAAGCAGAGTATGTTTTTGGGTCTTTTTATATTAATGTCTTTTTTGGCTTTACAAGGATTTATAGCATATCGTGTTAATTTTATGCAAACACAAGTGCAAAAGGTAAAAACTTTGGTTCAAGATACACAAGTACTGCAGCATAAAAGCATGATGTTGTCAAAAGATGCATTTGATAGAGAAGATAAAAAATTATATAAAAAGATGGATGCCACAGTTGCTAGTATGGACGATACATTAAACGCTCATACGCCGCTACTCATCATTTTAGCGATTAACTTGGTGATCAATCTAGGATTATATTTCTTTTCTAACAGAATTGTCTATAATCTGTCAAGCATACAAAGTGGATTAGATTCCTTTTTTGATTATCTACATAGAAAAAATAGTAAAGTTGAAACCATTAAACTGAAAGGAAAAGATGAATTTTCCAAAATTGCACAAAATATCAATAAAAATGTTTTGGAAGTAGAAAAAAATCTTCGTAAAGACCAACAAGCAGTTCAGGATGTGGTTAAAGTATCAAGTTTTGCAAGTAAAGGCGATTTCTCCCATAAGATTGATGTAAAAGCACATAATCCTGAAATAAACGAACTTAAAGACAATCTGAATATATTGTTTCAAACAATGCAACATAATCTTAGTACTATTGTATATACGCTAAGCGGTTATGAAAAATCTGATTTTAAGAAACAAATCAACATACAAAGTGAAGGTGTATTAAGTGATTTGAGTATAGGTGTTAATAATCTTGGATCAACACTTGAAAAAGCCAATGATAAGATTGAAAATGTATTGAAATCAAAAAGTGTATCACTCAATAATTCTGCCAATAAGTTGCAACGTAGCATGAAAAATATGTTTGATTTTATGAACGTGGAAAAAAATAACTCTCATAAAGTATCATTACAAATAGAAAATATCAATGAAAAAATACAAGGTACAGTTGCAAAAGCACAGGATATGAATCAATTTGCACAAGATACGACTAATATGGCACAAAGTGGTGAAAAACTTGCACAAAAAACTTTGATATCAATGCAAGCGATTAATGCTTCTACGCAAGAAATAAATGAAGCTATTACAGCGATAGATGCCATATCTTTTCAAACAAATATATTGTCGTTAAATGCTGCTGTAGAAGCAGCAACAGCTGGAGAAGCAGGTAAAGGTTTTGCTGTTGTTGCACAAGAAGTGCGAAATCTTGCAGCTAAAAG
The DNA here is from genome assembly GCA_027056215.1 of Campylobacterales bacterium. GTDB lineage: Bacteria > Campylobacterota > Campylobacteria > Campylobacterales > QNZT01 > QNZT01. The sequence continues at coordinate 5,454 of JALULO010000128.1, forward strand.
TGCAGAGGCTGCGCAAAGTATCAAAGCACTGGTTGAAAATACTCAGGAAAAAGCTAGTGAGGGGATGAAAATCTCTGAAGATATGAAACAAAATTTTGTACAAGTCAATAGTAAAATTTATGATACTTCTACTCTGATTCAGAGTGTTGCACAAGAAGCAAGCGAAGAGGAAAAAATGGTAAAAAACATCAATACATTAATGAGTGAGATTAAAATTTTATCAGAGCAAAATAGTGATATTGTAAAAACAACCGATGCTATATCAGGTGATATCATAACTATCGCCCGTGATTTACAAAATGAAGTAGATAACACGAAACAAGAAGTGGAGGTATAAGTTATGTCACAGGAGATTAGAGATTTTTTTATGGAAGAAGCTGGAGAACTATTTGATGGTCTCAATTCTATTTTACTTAAAAATGAAGAAGCAGGAACTATATCTAGTGAAGAATTGGATTCACTTTTTAGAAATGTGCACACACTCAAAGGGGGTGCAGGTTCTGTTGAAATGATGCGTTTTTCTGGATACACCCATCATCTTGAGACATTTATGGATATGATCCGAAATGGTGAGATAACACTTGATGCAAAGATTATTGATTTTTTAATTGAAAGTGTCGGTACGATGCAGGATATTTTGCAAGAAGAGTATGAAGATGAACTTGATGAAGCAGAATATGCACAAAAGTTAAAGCAGTTAGTATCAGATATTGGTGTGATTAAAAATGGTGGTATGCTTTGTGAGCATGAAGCAGTTGAGAGCCAAGTAAAAGAGAAAAAAAGAAAGCAGAAAACAGAGATTTTCAGTGCAAATGCTGCTGAGATGATAGATCTTTTTGAAGAATTAGAAAGTCAGCTAGAAGCAGTTAACGAGGGCGAATTGGATCCTAAAGAGTCTGTTGCCGAGATTTTTAGAACTATTCATACCATAAAAGGTGCATCGCAATTTTTAAATCTTAAGTATTTCCCAACTTATTTACATGAAGTAGAATCTTTACTTGATAGTGCAAGAAATGGTGACATACCTTATACCTTGGCATTTAATGATTTTATGATTAGCGTGATAGATCATGCTGAGGTTTTGATTGATGAGGAATTAAATAGTAGCGTCAATCATGATGCGTTTGCTACAAAGCTTGAAGCTTTAAAAGAAGAAATTGCAGAGTTGTTATTTGTCTTGGAAGAAGAAAAAGATGATAAGGATATAACTGCACCATTGCCTTTCGAACTTTTTGATGACAATGAAGTCCAACAAGAATCTAAAAAAATAGCACCTTTTGAACTTTTTGATGAGCAAATTAAAGTGAAAGAAGAAGCAGTAGCACCATTTGAGATTTTTGATGAAAAAGATATTACGCCAAAGAAAAGTGAATTAGTAAATAATACAAATGAATCTAAAAAAGCAGTGTCAAAAGTTTTAAAGAAGGAGACAAAATCAAAGAAAAATATCTCTTTAAACAAAGCTGCTTCTGCAACTTCTATTCGTGTAAATCTGGATAAAATTGATCAGTTGATGAATCGTGTAGGAGATTTGGTTATCACAAAAAGTATGTTGTTCCAATTTGCTGAGTCTATTGATGATGACCATATTTACAAAAAGATTTATGAACGTCTTTCAGATCTCGATCGTGATATCCGCGAACTTCAAGAATCAGTTATGTCAGTGAGAATGGTTCCTATGGAAAGTGTTTATGCAAGACTTCCAAAAATGGTGCGAGACCTTGCTAAAAAACTAGATAAAAAAATCAAATTTGACCATATTGGTGACAATGTTGAAATAGATAAAATGATGGTTGAAGGATTGATGGATCCATTGACTCATATCATCAGAAACTCACTAGATCATGGTGTTGAAAAACCTGAAGTGAGATTACAAAAAGGAAAAAATGAGATAGGAAAGTTGGTTATCTCCGCAGCACAAGAAAGTGGAAACATCATCATTTCAATAGTTGATGATGGCGCAGGTATCAATGTCGATAAAGTATTACAAAAAGCACTTGAAAATGGTGTGATTGCACAAGAAGAAGTGCCACGTATGAGTGAACAAGATAAACTAATGTTAGTGTTCCATCCAGGTCTTTCAACCGCTGAATCAGTGACCGATGTATCTGGTCGAGGTGTAGGGATGGATGTTGTTATGAATAACATCAATTCTCTGGGCGGACATATAAAAGTTTTTAGTCAAAAAGATAAAGGTACGGAATTTCAAATTATTTTGCCACTTACATTGGCAATACTTGATGGCTTAAATGTCGTTATTGGTGATAAGAAGTTTATTTTACCATTAAGTGCGATAGTAGAATCTTTACAGCCTAAAAGACATATGATCAAGCATATCGGAGAGAGTAAAAAAGAGATTCTAATGCTCAGACGAGAATTTATACCAATTATACGATTATATGACTCTTTTAAGATCACTCCATCATATACCCAGCTCGAAGAAGGAATGTTGATTATTGTCAAAACTGCGAGTAGTAAAGTTGCGCTTTTTGTGGATGACTTTTTAAATCAAGAGCAGATTGTTGTGAAATCTTTAGAAAAAAATTATAAAAAAATAAAAGGTATTGGTGCAGCTACAATCCGAGGTGATGGAAGCATAGGATTGATTTTAGATGTTACAAGTATCGTACAAATGCAAAAAAGAGAGGTATAAAATGGAATATATTGTTTTTAAATTGATGAAAGAAAATTATACCATTCCACTTGAAAAGATAAAAGAAATTTTAGTCTATTCTCAGGTGATTATAACAGAGTTATTTGATGAAGCACCATGGATAAAAGGGATGATTAATCTTCGTGGAGAAGTGATTCCTATTGTAGATATGCGTGTACGTTTTGATAGCCCTAATGTGCAGTATTCTGAAAATACTGTGATTATTGTTATAAAAACAATAGAAGATAAACTTGTTGGCGTTATTGTCGATAATATAGAATCAATTATAGAGCTTAACACACAGGCCATAGTGGTCGCACCGGAAATGGGTGTCAGTATAGATCCTGCATATATAGAAGGATTGATTAAAATGAACAATGAACAAATGGCAATACTGTTAAATATAGATATGGTTTTAAAAATCGAAGAATTAGCATAGGAGAGAGAGATGAAAATATTAATAGTAGATGATAGTAGCACGATGAGAAGAGTTCTGAAAATGGGTGTTAATAAAGCCATGGTAGGATTAAATCCTAGCATTTTCGAAGCCGAAAATGGTCAGGAAGGATTAGAAGTTTTACGAAAAAACACAGATATAGACTATGTCTTTTTAGATGTCAATATGCCTGTGATGAAAGGAGACGAAATGCTCCGCATCATGAGACAGGAAGATTCTATAAAGCATATCAAAGTGATTATGCAGACAACAGAAGGGGTACGTTCTAAGGTGGCGGAACTTACAAAAATGGGAATATCCGGATATCTCTTAAAACCATATACCCAGGATATTATATTGCAATTGATGACAAAATTAATGGAACGCGAAACAGCGACTGCATAGATGAAAAACAGACCTATTGATACGATACTTCTTGTTGATGATTTACGCACTAATCGTATGGTTATGAAAAAAGCGTTAGAACATGAAAATTATACTTTTTTTGAAGCAAGTAATGGACAAGAAGCGATTGAAATTGCCATAGAACATCAACCGAATATTATTATTATGGATGGTGTAATGCCTGTGATGGATGGTTTTGAATCGGTTAAAATACTAAGAACTCTTGAATCTTTTAAGCGTACACCGATCATCATGATCTCTTCTTTGTCAGATGAAGTCATGAAGTTAAAAGCCATTGAAGTAGGTGTAAACGATTTTATTTCAAAACCCTTTCAGAAGATGGAATTGATATTACGTTGTCGCTCTTATATGGAAATTTCACATATCAATAGTCAATATATTATCTCAACAAAAGATCCACATACAAAAATGCCAAATAAAGTTGCTTTGCAAAAAGTGTTGATGGAAAATAGACAAGAGAGTATTGTGATTATGCGTATTGATAGTTTCCACTCTGTTGATACATTTTATGGAGAAGAATATGCAAGATTGCTAGAAAAGAAATTTGTTAGTTATTTGATATCATACTTTCATAGTTTGGATTTGATGGTATTTTGTTACCATACAGGTGCAGGCGAATTTGTCATCAGATTTGATAACTATGAACGAGACATGATGCACATGGATTTGCATCAGTTTTGTGAAATGTTACATGAACATATCATGGTGTATGAAATAGAACTTGACAAAATCGCCTATGATGTAAGTGCTACATTATGTTTTGCTCAAGGAGCAGAGAATCTCTTTGAAAATGCTTCTTTTGCACTAGATTGGACAATCAAGAACAAACAAAGATATACTATTATGAATGAGGTTATTTCTCAATTAAAAGAAGAGACTCAGGAAAATATAGCAAGAGTACATATGGTTAAAAAAGCGATTGAAGAGGATAGGATTGTACCTTATTTTCAACCTATTTTTGACAATCATACATGTAAAATTACAAAATATGAAACATTGGTTCGTTTAATAAAAGAAGATGGTAAAGTATTGTCTCCTTATTTCTTTTTAGATGCAGCGAAAAATGGAAACTATTATCTCCAAATAACGCAAATTATGATTGAAAAAGTATTTGCAATTTTTAAATATGTAGAAACAGAAGTGACAATCAATCTCTCTTATTTAGACATATCTAGTATGCAAGTAAAAGACAAAGTTATAAATCTGTTAGAAAGTAACAGAGATGTTGCTTCAAGAGTGACGTTTGAGCTTTTGGAAGATGAAGCTATTGACGATGATAGTGTTGTTGAAGCGTTTATAGAAGAAGTTCGCCAGTATGGTGTAAAAATCGCGATTGATGATTTTGGAAGTGGTTATTCTAACTTTCAAAGAATCATGAAAATCAATCCTGACTTTGTAAAGATTGATGGAAGTATTATTAAACATCTCAAAGATGATAAAAAAAGTGAAATATTGACAAAAGCAATCAATACTTTTTCGCACTCACTTGGTATCAAAACGGTAGCAGAATTTGTATATGACAAAGAGACATATGAAAAAGTTTCCAGTATGGATATCGATTTTTCTCAAGGGTATTATATTTCAGAGCC
>JALULO010000129.1 GCA_027056215.1 Campylobacterales bacterium
ACTTTAAAAAATGTTGATTTAGCTGGATTAATTTTTGTACCATATGATGATGGACAATATAAAATCATGACAACTTATTTTAGAGGCTTTAATGTACCTGGTTTTGTGATGGCTGATCCTGGAATGATGAGTGGGCAAAACAGTGGCATGTTGGCAATAAATCAAGATGGAAGTTTTGGTCTTAATCCTGGACTTAGTATGAAAACTATGGGTGATCAAGATGGTGCAGGTGTTTCTGTATTGGTTGATGGTATTGGTGATGGGATCAGTGATTTCCTTGATGATACAAAATTCTTTGCTAGTTTTGCATGGTCAAAAACACATCCTGATAACACCTATCAAACGCTTGATATGAATAAGATGATGGGTGCTATTCAAAACGGTGTTAAGCAAGCATTACAAGCACAAAATCTTGCAAATCCAACACCGGCTCAGATGCAAGCAGCTCAGGCACAAGTTGTACAGGGGATGGTTGGACAATTTCAGGCAAATCCACAGGCAGCTGCTAGTTTTATCAAAAATGAGGGTATGCTAGGTTCGAATGATGATGAATCCGGTACATCATACTGGGTAGGATTACAGATGCCTGTTGTCTTTACAGATGATGGAAAATTTGGTTTAGAATACAATCATGGTAGTAAATACTGGAGACCGTTTACTTACGCGGAAGATACTATGATAGGTTCTAAAATGGCGGTACGTGGTAAAGCATTTGAAGCATATTATATTCAACCGCTTATGAAAAGTTTTTCAGCAGAGTTAAGATATACAAAACTTGACTATGATTATACAGGTAGTCAGGGATTTTTTGGAGCAGGTGGAACGCCTATGACAATGGCTGAAGCTAAGGCATTTGGTATGGATCCTGTTGAAAAAGCACAAGATATCAGACTCTCTTTACGTTATAGATTCTAAAACTTGATAAGCCGTATTGCGCAAATACGGTTTATCACTTCATTCAGTAAAAAAGTGATTAAAATTTAAAAATGAAAACAATACAACTACAGATTAGAGATGAATTTTTAGAAGAATTCTTAGAAATGTTACCAAAAGATAAAGTTCATATTATTGATGATAACTTTATGGTCAGACAGATACAGTTACAACAAGTTTTTGAAAGTTATAAACAAGATAAACAAAGCATAAAGCCATTATATGATTCTCTTGAGTCTTTAAACAGTTGGTTAAAAGAGCAGGAAGAGTTATGAAAATTGTATGTACCGATATGTTTGAGACACAGTTACAAGAAATACTTGAAGATTTTGTAAAACAAGACCCAATCGCTACAAAAAAGTTCAAATTATATTTGGATACTGTTTTGTACAATATGCCTACTAAGGTAGAAAAATATAAACCATCTCTTTATTTTGATAATGATCAAATCAAAGAGATAGAACATCAGGGGTATCTTATTCCTTTTTATATAGATAATCATAAAAACTACTATGTACTTTTAGGGATTGTAAAAAAACAATAACTTATGTTTTGTATAAAAAGATAAGAATTCTGCTTTATAAGTTGTAATTATAGATTAGATAAGTTAAATATTGATAATAATTATGTTATAAAATTTAAACATGTTTCATATAGTTACATATAAAAACCTCTGAGGTGCTACAAAAAGTAATAATTATAAAATTTAATTATTTCGTAAGAGTGTTGCACTATAATTTAGTGTTGTATATTAAATATATCATATTTTATAATCAAACAATACTGTGGCTTATAAAAACTGTGAGGTATAAAATATAAATATTATAAGGAGAACGAATGACAAACGAGCAAGAGTCAAAAAAACTTGAGTCTGTTAGCAGAAGAGATTTTTTTAAAAAAACTGCTTCTGTAAGTGCTGTTGCTGCGGCGGGTATAGTTGCACCTTCCGCATTGATAGCAGATGATCCTGCGATTATGGAAGAAAAGCCTTGGGGAACATCTCTTGGTGATCCTGTAACGAAAAATCGTTATGGGATTCCGTCAGCATATGAGCATAATAATATCAGAAGAAATACAAAGCTATTATCTTCAGGAAACTGGCAAGCATCAATTGCAATGTGTCCGATACATGAGTCTATGGGAATTATAACACCAAATGGTCTCTTCTTTAGTCGTGTACATGGTGGAGTTGCGCAAATTGATCCAAACGAACATCGTTTGATGATTCATGGTCTTGTTGAAAAGCCACTTGTATTAACGATGGATCAACTTAAACGTTATCCAAGCGTAACAAGGACACACTTCATCGAGTGTCCAGCAAATGGTGGACCAGAGTGGAGAGGACCTCAATTTAACTCTGTACAGTTTGCAAAAGGTATGATGAGTTGTGCCGAGTGGACAGGTGTATATCTTAAAACCATTCTCAAAGATCTTGGGCTTAAACCTGAAGCAAGATGGATGTTAGCAGAAGGTGCAGATGACTCACATATGGGTAGAACGGTTCCTGTTGACAAAGTGCTCGATGATGCTATGGTAGTTTGGGGTCAAAATGGTGAAGCACTAAGACCCGAACAAGGTTATCCTATTAGACTTCTTTTACCAGGCTGGGAAGGTAACCTTTGTGTAAAATGGCTTTGTCGGCTTGAATTTGCAGATGAGCCTTTTTACGCGAAAGAAGAGACTGCTAAATATACGGCACTTAAGCCAAGTGGTAAAGCAATTCAACATTTTTATCCATTGGAAGTAAATTCGATCATTACATCACCATGCCCAGAAAAGCCATGGACTGATTTGAAAAAAGGTGATCTTGTTGAGATAGAAGGTTTAGCATGGAGTGGTCAGGGAACAATTGAAGCTGTAGACATCTCTTTTGACGGCGGAAAAAACTGGACAGAAGCGAAACTAAAAGGCTTGGTTCTACCAAAATCTTGGACTAGATTTAGTTATATGTATAAATATGAAGGTAAACCACTTCTCCTCTCATCACGTGCGCTTGATGATGCAGGGCATATTCAACCAACTGTGAAACATGAAAGAGAAGTGATGGGTGTTGAATCTGTTTACCATAGAAATGGTGTTGCTACATGGGAAGTTACAGAAAAAGGGGAGGTGAACAATGTTCAAGTCTTATCGTAAAATATTAATATCTGCAGTATTGTCAGCTGCAACAATTTCGACAATGGCTTTTGCGGGGGATACTACTACATCACATACTTATAAAAATGGTAAAAAAGTGATTGATGGTGGTGTTACATATCCTATTGTAAAAGGTAAAACATCTGTTTATCATATCAATGAAAATACCTTGAAAGGTGGTTTTACTTATGGGCGTAAACCAACTGCAAATGAGATCAAAGCTTGGGATATAGATGTTATGCCAGATGGCACAGGATTGCCAGATGGTCATGGTACTGTAGAAGAGGGTGATGACCTTTATGAGGAAAAATGTGTTGTTTGCCATGGTGACTTTGGTTCAGGTGGTGGAGGATATCCTGCGCTTGCGAAAGGGAATGCTTATGAAGGACAAAAATCACTTAAAAACCAGAGAACCGGACCTGATATGGATGGACCAATACGTGTTTTTGGTACCTATTGGCCACAAGCTAGTACATTATGGTGGTATATCAAAACAGGCATGCCTCATCCTGCGCCATTAAGTTTAACAAATGATGAAGTATATGCATTGTGTGCATATATCATCTCCATCAATGAACTTAAAATTGACGGTGAAGAGTTAGATGATGATTATGATTTAAATAAAGAAAAGTTTATGAAACTTGTTATGCCAAACAAGGATGGTTTTGTACCAAAAATCGATGGACCAAAAGGACCAGATAATGTACGTAAATATTTAAATGATTTTAAAAATTATGGTAATGGTACTAGATGTATGAAAGATTGTTTTAAAGGTGAACCAAAACTTGCAAAAATCAAAGTAGAGATGAAAGACTTTTTACCACCTATGTCAGTTGCAAGAGATTTACCAAAAGATGATGGTTCAGCAAAAGCATCACCTGGTAAAGGCATCTATGAATCAACATGTGCGGTATGTCATGATAGTGGAGCTGCTGGTGCACCTGTGTTTGGTGACAAAGAAGCATGGGCAAAAGTAACCAAAGAAGGTATGGATACAGTTTATAAAAACGCTCTTAATGGAAAAGGTGCTATGCCTCCACATGGTGGAAAAATGAGCCTAAAAGATGATGAAGTTAAAGCAGCAGTTGATTATATGGTAAATAAAAGTAAGTAAATATTATAATTCACAATTATTTTACAATTACTTTTTATAATTCAAAGATAACTAATGTACGGTAGATTGGATACCGTGCATTTATTATAAAACAAAGAAAGGATTTTTAGATGAACAGAAGAGAATTTATAGGTTTTGGTATCATGGCACTTGCTGTCTTACCAGCGAGTTTGAGTGCATTAGACTACAGAAAAGAGAAGCCAAAAGCTTGGAAAGCAAAAACGGTTGATTCCGCATTAGAAGCACTTTATGGAAAAGTGACATATGTAGAAAAAGGGATTAAATTAAAAGTACCAAAAGTTGCAAGTAATGGTGGAGCAATTCCTGTAGACATCAAAACCGACATTGATGCAAAATCTGTGGCAGTATTTCAAGATTCAAATCCAGAGAGTGCTGTAGCGGTATTTACTGTACCTGAAGGTCAACCAGTGAATTATGCTATTAAAATAAAAATGAAAAAATCAGGTTCTATTACGATAGCAGTTGAGGGAAGAGATGGTAAATTTTATAAAGTCACAAAAAGCCTTGAAGTTGCTTTAGGTGGATGTGAAGGGTAATTTACGGCATTTTGGTTATAGGTTATGTGTATTAAAATAGATTGAAATATTAAAGGAAGACTAATGAAAATTAAAGCAAAAGAAAAAAACGGATTAGTAAAAGCAAAAGTTATGGTCAAACATGACATGCTTACTTATGATGTAGCAAAGAAAAAAGGTAAAGAAGCAAATTTTATCACACATCTTGTTGCAACAGTTGGTGATAAAGTAGTATATGAAATATCTTCAAGCCAATTTTTATCAAAGAACCCTATCTTTAAGTTTACATTTAAAGGTGGAAAAAAAGGTGATAAACTAACAGTTTCATGGGAAGATCTTAAGGGTACTAAAAAATCAGGTAGCAAAAAAATAAAATAATTTTTATGTATTGCGAATACTTTTTTGTATTCGCAATATAAAATACAGAGGAAGAATGTCTAAAACTTTGGTAGGTAAAATTTTAAAAATGTTTGTGTCTACTGGTGAAGGAAGACGAGAAAAAGTAGAGGTGACACTTGAGGAAAAAGGTGTTTTAGGTGATAAATATTATGATAAAGATATAGAAAGATCGATTTTAATCACATCAGTTAAGAGCTATGAGCTGGCATTAAAAAATGCTATTGAAGTACCACATGGTAGTTTGGGTGAAAATTTTTTAGTTGACTTTAATCCCTATAAATTGATCCCTGGAAAAAGATTAGTAGTAGGTGGTGCAGTACTTGAAATCAGTCAAAATTGTACTATCTGTAAAAGTCTTACAAAGATAGATTCAAAACTACCAAAGCTTTTAAAAGAAGATAGAGGAATATTTGCAAAAGTTATTTCATCGGGTATAATCAAAAAAAGTGATAATATTTATCTTCTAAATGAAGGTTAAAAATTATATCAAAAGAGCTTGTAACTTTAGTGTTATAAAGCATCTATTTAAAAATAAGGAAAAATATGAAAAACTTTATTAAAGGTTTGATTGTTGCGTCATTAGTTGTGACAGGATTAATGGCAAAAGAGACTAAAACAGTTGAGGCTACTCAAGGTGTACAGGATGTGCAAGTAATTGTTGCAGATAATAAAGATGGAAAAATTACACCTGCATCGATTGAAAAAGTATTTGAGAAAAAAGGTTTTTATATCACTGCTAACAATAATATGAATAGCCCATTCACAAAAAGATACAAAAAAACAGGTTATGATGTTTTTAATTTATATGTTGTACATAAACCGAATCTGGCATTGGCATTGATTAAAAAATATCCGCAAATGGCTTTATTTACACCACTTAGTATGTCAATCTATACTAAAAAAGGTGATAAAACTATTTCGGTTTCTTCTATGACACTTCATGGAATATCAAAAATCACTAAAGTCCCTGAAGATGATAAAGATTTGATTAAATTAAGTGAAGAAGTAAAAGCTGCTTTAAAAGAAGCTTTACCAAATGGAAAGTTTGAAAAACTCACATATAAAATAGCAAAGCCAGATGCGCCATTGGTTGCTACATTTAAAATGGAAATGGATTCAAAACCTGCTGAGTTAGATGACGACAAAGAAGATCTACAAGCTGAAATAGAGGGTGAACTTGAATCACAAGGATTTGTTGTAGCTGGTTTTAATACACTTGCTGAAGATTTTAAAGAAAAAGGCTATGATGCTTATGATTTCTTTGACGTTTATTCTATCTGTAAAATTGCAGTAGCATATACAGTTTCTAAAACACATCCAAATATGGGTGCTTATGCTCCATGTTCATTTTATATGTATAAGAAAAAAGGTGATAAAACTGTTCATATGGGATGGGCATCTGTTGTAAATTGGATTAGTTCACTTGATATTAAAGATAAAGAATCAAAAGACGCATTGTTAAATGCGCAAAAGAAATTTGAGGATATTATTAAAGAAGCCACTGAAGACTAACCATTATAATTTAATTAGGATAATATATGAAATTATTACTAAATATAATTTTGCTTGTTGCATTTGCAACAAGCGGATATGCAAAAACGGATGAACACGTAAAGATATTTACTCCCTCAAAGAATGACATTTTAGCTGTAGAATATACAGTTGATGGAAAAATTGAAAAAGAATTTAATGATTTCACTAAAAATGATTTAAAAAAAATCGGGTTTTTCCTGAATGATCCTCACCATCGTGTAAATGATTTATATGAAAAAACCTATGGCTATACAGCACTCGATGTTATTGCTTTTTCATCTATTGTTGATGAAGCAAATATAAGACCTCTTTTTAACATTGATCCAAGGTTGGCAGGGTTTAGTCCCTTTAATTTGTTGATATATAAAAGACTCAATGAAAATCAAACACATATCGCTCATCTTACGCCAGAAGCAATTTTAGATATTTTGGAAATAGATGATCCTGTAGTGCGTAAAAAAGTAATAGATTCATTTCCTCCTCTTGATAAAGCAATTGAAGCAAAATTTCATGGTAAAAAAAGTTTCATAAAGCTACATGGGTATGCAAAAGATGCGATGATGAATTTTGAAATTCCTTTTGAAGAACCTGATGATATAGATGACTTTCTTGAAGATTTTCAAGAAAAATTTGAATCGGCTTTTGTCGAAAAAAAATATATCATAGCAGGCTTCTATAATTTTAAAGAGAGTTTTAACAGTGATGAAGATGATTTACCAGGTTTTGTATCATTTTGGTCATATGCATTATGCCACTTAACCTTTTCATATAATGTATTTGATACAGATAAAGGAAGACCCGAAGCTGGTATATTTGCACCATGTTCTATGTATGTGTATGTCAAAGAAGGTGAAAATAAAATCGTGATTGGTATGCCACGGTTACATGACTGGAGTGCGGCATTAGGTTTTACGGATCCGAAAAAAATGGAATTAGTAAATCAACTTGATACTGAAATACCTGAAATAATTAAAAGTCTTGGTGGTATAGAAGTGCCAAATGGTAATCCTCTAAAAAGATCTGCTCTCAAAGATAACGGTGTAAAAGAAAAGATATCTAAAAAGACAGAAAAAAATGAAATTTTAATAAGCGATACAAAAAACAAAAGTCTACATACTGTTAAACCAAGAGAAGTTAAAGAAGCATCAACAGCCGGATACATGAGTTTACCAGCTTATCTTATAGGTAAATATGCAAAAGTTGAACAAGTTTATAGTGATTTAAAACATGCCGGTTTTGAAATACTTGCAACAACGCCACTTGACAAAAAGCATGATTTGACAGTTATCACATATACCTCTAAAACACTTAAAGATATGGCTACTAAAAAAAATCGTGGGTTTATTGCTGTCATGAAAGTACTTGTTGATAATATCAATCATCAGATCAGCATCATGAATCCATTATATTTTGCTAAAGCATATATGCAAAATGATTTTGATGAAAAACAAGCGATAAAGGTATTGGATAAACTGAACCATACTTTTGGTTCTTTACATGATAGTAAAGATCATATGACGCCTGATAAATTAGCATCATTTCGTTATTTGAAAAGTTTACCTGATTATAATGATATGGAAATAGTAGGTAGAGGTGAGGATAATGTTTTATTACAAAAAGCGAAAAAAAGTGGAAAGGTACTATTTTCATTAGCTTTAGAAAATAAGAGTTATGTCTTGGGCATTAAGTTATCAAGAAAGACATCGAGATTTCCTAAAAAAATAGGTTTACAAAATGCTGAGATCTTACCATATCTGATCTTGATTGAAAACAACAAAGCGAAAATTTTAAAACCTGAATATAATGTTCCACTATTCTATCCTCAAATGAGTATAGATGATTTTATGAGGATATCATTAGTTCCAGGTGCTATTCATAAAGAGAGTGAGAAAATCTTTAAATAAGTCAAAGACTTCTCTAGCAATACATGCTTATTCTACATGAGTATGTATTGTATGTTTGTGGTGTGATAAATGTCTAAATTTATGTTTGAAATAATCATCAATATCCTGATATATATCTCCATTTTTATCAAGTAAATAGAGTTGCTTTTGTGTTAAATCTCTCGTGCTGTGTAGTCCCATAACAGCTAATAGGGTTCGGATATTTTGTAGTAGATTTTTATGATAATTTTCTACCATATGGGCATATTTATGTACAATATAGCCTTTACGTTTTTTGACATCTTGGGTTGCAAGACCAACTGGGCACTGATGCTTGCCAATACCGGCACAAACTTTTGCACGTATACATCCTGCACTGAGCATAAATCCACGTCCTATGGCTACCATATCAGCACCTAGCGCTAAAAGTATGACAACATTATCAGGTGTTAATACTTTACCACTTGCAATCAGTTTTAAGTCATCTCGAATGCCATATGTTCTTAATAGATCATCAGCTATATACAATGCATCTTTGATACCTAAACCTACACGCTCCATAAGTTCAAGGGGAGCAGTAGCGCTACCTCCCTCACCACCATCAATAGTAATAAAATCAGGTATAGACATATCCTGAGACAATCTAAACTTCAAGACTTTTACGATTGCTTCAAAATCTTTTTTATCAGAGATAACTATTTTAAAACCGACAGGTTTTTCAGATGTGTTTTGTAGTGTCCCGATGAAGTCAAATAACTCTTCTATACTGTTTGCATAAGGAAAACGATTAGGTGAATAAAGATCCTGATGTGGTGTTACACTACGAAAATATGCAATAGCGTCAGTGACTTTAGATTTAGTCAATTTACCACCTGTCTGTTTTGCTCCTTGCGCCAGTTTTATTTCAGTCATATCACAAAAACGCATTGCTTTTTGATAACGATCCCTATCAAACGTACCGTTTTGATTTCGTACACCATAAAGACCAGAACCTATTTGCAAAATAAGATTTGCTACATCAGTGGGTTTTTCTTTTGGAAAAGTATCTAATGGCGCATCCCAGTTGATACGATAAAAACACATCTTAGTACGGTCAAACATATATGTATCTATACAGTTTTTATCTAGTGCAATATGTTTTAAGAGTGCAATTGCAAAAGAGGTATTAAATGTTAGACGTAATATTTTAAAAATTTTTATTTGCCAAGATGTCAATGTAACGATATCCATATAGCTATCATCATAAGAGCGATGCGTTACCAAAAAATTTGATGTTAAACCGCCTTCTCCCGTGTTTATAGGAAATCTCCCTCTATATGCACCGATTGTAAATGCTTGTGTTCCTTCTGGAGAAATGGCACCGTCACTCATAGCACTTCTGCTTATGATAGACTTAGCATGAAAAGGGTACTTCCTTTTTTGACCAAATGTTACTGAAAATATACTAGATACTTCATGATCATTTAGTGGTGCGAAGGCATGTTTTAACATAAACATAGGTGGTTTTTGTGGTTCACTCGGAGAAAAAGAGATAAAATTCTTTTTATCACGAGCTGCTTTGTAAACCCATTCTATTTTATCGCGTGATTCAAAGATATCTTCATTGCCAAAATATTGACGAAAAGGCTCTCTGACTGCTTCAAGAAAATAACGTGCTCGACCAATAATGGGATAATTTACTAACAGTGTATGCTCTCTTTGAACAAAACGATCATAAAAATACCATAATATTACAAGTATAACAAGAAGGAGGAAAAACAAAGTAATCATAGTTGTGGAATAGCCTTTTATTGGTAAATCGACAAAAAATGATTATTGTTGAGATATCTATAAAAGTAATTCTTCTCATGAATGTACACGCTTTGTTGATAATTTACTCAAGTAAATTTTTATGATATGAGCCTATAAATTCATAAGAAGCAGTTTTATGCAAACTTTTATGAATATTAGTTTAAAATAATATATTATTATCAATCACTCAGTATAGCAAGTAA
>JALULO010000130.1 GCA_027056215.1 Campylobacterales bacterium
GTTGCAGAATCGTACAGTTCTTTGACTTCTTCATCTGTAAGTTCTCTGATAAGTTTTGCGGGAGAACCCATAATCAGGCTCTTTGGTGGAAATATTTTATTTTTTGTGACAAGTGATCCTGCCCCCAAGATAGACTCTTCACCTATAACAGCACCATCAAGGATAGTGGCACTCATGCCTATAAGAGAAGCTTTTTTAATCGTGCAACCATGTAACATAACTCTGTGTCCGATAGTAACATCATCTTCTATGATAGTAGGATTTCCATCACTTTTGTCTGCTTTTTTGTAGTGTGTGACATGAACCATGCTTAGATCTTGGATATTTACACGATCTCCTATATCTATATAGTGTACATCCCCACGGATGACACAGCCAAACCAGATGGAACAATCTTTTCCCATACTAACATCGCCAATCACATCTGCACTTTGTGCTATAAAACAGTTCTCTCCTATATTTGGAGTGGTATCTTTATATGTATATATCATCTAAATATCTTTTTCTTTTTTGCTGGTGCATTTGTAGCTGCTCTTTTTTTACTTGATTTATAGAGTTTGTTGACATAGTTTTCTAAAAACTCTTGAGAATTGATAGCTTTATCTCCCTCTTTTGCTTTTCGTAATAGATAATCTCCACTGGTTTGTAGCTCCCACGCTAAAACATTATCGTTAAGTTGAAGGTTTAGAAGATCTAGTAGTTTTAAAGCAAGTGATTCTTCATAAACAGGTGTCATCAATTCAAAACGTTTTTCAAGGTTTCTTGGCATCCAGTCGGCACTAGAGATATAAAGTGAAGGTGCTGAATGTTTAAAATAGAAGATTCTGGAGTGCTCAAGGTACTTTCCTACGATAGAGATAACACGGATATTTTCACTCACACCGGCAACACCTGGTTTGAGACAACAGATACCACGTATGATCAAATCAATCTGTACACCTTCGTTACTTGCTTTATAAAGTGCTTTGATGACATCTGGATCAACCAGCGAATTCATCTTTGCGATGATACGACCTTTTTCTTTATAGAGACGTTCACTTTTAATCATCTCTAACAAACTCTCTTTCATCTGCATTGGTGACATTTTAAGATTTGAGAGTTTTTTATTTTTTGAAAAGCCTGTGAGGATATGAAAAAATGTGATGGAATCTGCACGAAACTCTTCTCTGGATGTAAAGTAACTGATGTCCGTGTATATCTTGGCTGTTGATTCATTGTAATTTCCAGTGGAAAGATGCAGATAAATTTTAAGTTTATCATGTGATTTTCGGATGACTTGAGCGATTTTTGCATGGACTTTAAATCCTGGTATACCATAGATCACGTGTGCACCAGCTTCTTCGAGAGCTTTTGCCCAAATCAAGTTGTTTTCTTCATCAAAACGTGCTTTTAGTTCAACCATAGCTGTAACTTGTTTGCCATTGTTCGCTGCATCGATGAGTGCTTGAACGATAGGAGAGTTTTTACCGACACGATATAGCGTCATCCTGATAGAGAGTACTTTGGGATCTTTTGCAGCATCTTGGATAAATTTAATAACAGGTTCAAAACTTTCATAGGGTTGTAAAATCATAGCATCTTCACGGTCAATGATCTTAAAAATAGACTCATTTTGATCAAATGGCGGTAACTGCTTGGGTACATGAGGTGCAACGCTTAGATGTGAAAATGCTTTATCTGAAACGATATCCCATAATGTTCCTATATTAAGAGGAATAGCATATTCGTAAATGTCTTTTTCATTGATTTTAAGATATGTATTTAAAAACTGTAACAACTCTTGATCACAATTTTCTTCAATCTCTAAACGTACAAATGCCCCTTTCCTCCGTAATCTTAGCCCTTGTTGCAATATCTCCATAAAATCATCTGCTTCTTCCTCTTCGATAACGATATCTGCATTTCTTGTGACACGAAAGGTTGTTGTTGCTAAAACATCATACCCTGGGAAAATATCTTCGATATACTCACGTACAAGAGATTCGATGGTGATATAAATACCTTGTGAAAGATGGATAAATCTTGGTAACAATCTGGGAATTCGGATCATCGCAAATTTGATATCAAATGGATCAGAACTATCTTGCAACTTGATAGCAAGTGAAAGACTTAGATTGTTTAGGGGAGGAAAAGGGTGTGTCGTATCAACAGCGATAGGGATGATAACGGGAAAAATATTTTCATAAAAAAACTCTCCTGCTTCCTTTTTAAGTTCTGTGGGTAAATCATGAAATTTTTGTATAAAAAGACCATGCGTAGAGAGTTTTTTGGTTATCGTGCGATAACTGTTCTCTAGATTTTCTTTTTCTCCATGTAAATAAGTTCTGATTTGTTCTAGTTGTTCTAATGGTGTCATCTCATCAGCGCCAGAGGAAACAAAACGTGCAGAATAGAGTTGTTTTAGTCCTGCAATGCGGATCATATAAAACTCATCAAGATTGGTCGCATAGATCGCTAAGAATTTTAATCGTTCCAAAAGAGGCTTGTCTGACTTTGTACTTTGGTATAATACACGCGAGTTAAACTGTAGCCAAGATAATTCTCTGTTAAAATAAAGTGTGTTCTCGTTTAAATCACTCACCAATACCCTTAAAAGTCAAATTTAATGGTATTATATCATAAATATTTTATATTTTGTTTACGCAAAATGAGCAAAGCTCCTTTTACTAGACTTATAACTTTTTTATTTTCTCTATCTCATCGCGGTATTTGGCGGCTGTTTCAAATTCTAGATCTTTGGCGGCTTTTAGC
>JALULO010000131.1:0-30564 GCA_027056215.1 Campylobacterales bacterium
CCTTGTGTCAGTTTTTCTGATGGGATGGTTTCGCCTAGTGTTTGGATGATTTCTGCTTCATGAATTTGTTGAAAATCAGTGATTTCGCTAACACTTTGTTGGTTAACAAAGGAGAGTGCCCATTCACCATACTTTTCTATTTTAACGTTTACTCTGTTCATAGGATAAAGTGAAATGGTAGCCTCTTGAATGATTGCATTTTCTGGAATATTTGCTAGAGAAAATGCCATAACCCCGTAACTGATTCCTTTGTATTGGTTTACGCCGACAAAAATAGAATTTTTCCCAAAATGCTCTCTGTTTTGTTCAATAGACTTTTCAGCTACATAGCCTATTTCAGAAGGAGTAGGGAAAATGGTTCTTGAAAACTCTTCATGTTCGAGAGAAGTTTTGACTTTTAGTTGTGGTGCAAATGGCGATTTGATATTTCCGATTTTGTCAACAGCGCGTAGATAATAAAAATATTTGGTATTGCTTTGCAGTGCCACATCTGTAAAATGATTTTTGGTTGTATTGGCGATGAGGTTTTCTTCACGGCAAGCTTGTTTATGTTTTGTACTACGGTAGATTTGGTAAAATAGATTTGGATTGTCTTCATCTATGTCCCAATTGAGGGTTACGCTATTGTTCTGCACTTGGGTGATATGGAAATTTCCTATACGTTTTGGTGCAAATGAAGCATAGTTTTTTGTTTCAGAAAGTGCATAAAGTAGGGCAGGAATATTTTCATAGATACTCTCCGTCATGTTTTGCATATAATCTGGAATATTACGCGTTCCCACTTCCACGACAGCAGCGATGATACCTTTAGAATAATAATATTCACGACCACTACCACTGATAAGTTTTGTAGGCGGTTTTCCTCTGTGTATACCATATTCTCTACCGGTTACCTTTTTGATTTCATAGTTCATGTTTGCACAAAGTAAGTTTAAATCTGTTCCCTCAATCTCTGCTTCATGATTAAATTTATGTGCAGGGAAGAAGACATTTCCCTGTGAATGATAATCAAGTGCCATCGTGATATTTGGATGATTATCAACAAACTTTTTGATAGCTTGCGTTTCTGGTTCTGAAAAAGGTTCTGCCCCTCCATAGACATTGGATGAGGTATCTTTGATTTTAGTAAAGCCAACACTAAAGTTTCTGTTTAGATCAACGCCATATGTGCCGTCTTTGTTATTGCGTCTGTTTTTTCTCCAAAAAGAGAAGTGTGTTCTTGAATACTCAAAACCATCTGGATTAAGACATGGAACCATATAAAGTGTGTTTTTTGTTAATGCAGATATGATTTTTGGATCATATTGATAATTGGTTAAAAGATAATCGATAAATGATACACCAAGTTCATTGCCTATCCATTCTCTTGCGTGAATAGTACCTGTATATAAAAGGGCTGGTTTTAGATGTGCATTTTCTATGTCAAGTGTGATTGTTGCTAGGACGATATCACGTTCTTCCCAGGTCTTTCCTATAGTTTCTATTTTAATGAGATTAGGATATTTTTGAACACACTCTTTTAAAAAAGATATTGTTTCGTCATATGATTTATATTGTAATTTCATGATACTCCGGGATAAAAAAATTAAAGATCATGATTATAGCATAATTGTAAAGATTCTCTATTAATGCTTAAGGTTTTTATACCTTAATCATCTCTTTAAATTTTTTCCAGCTTTTAAGTAACTTAGCCTGTGTCTTTTCTTTGATTCCCTTCATATCTAAGAGTTGATGAGGTTTTGATTCAAGTACCCCGATCAATTCTTCTTTACCATGTTCTTGGATGAGTTTTTTTGCTTTTTTCTTACCAAATCCTTTTGCAGATGTTGAGAGGTATTCGAAAAATGCTTCATCACTTACATCTTCTGTGTTGATTGCTGACTCATCACTATCTGGTTTTTCAACTTCCATGGTTTTGATACTTTTAAGACGGTATTTGTCTTGATAGTTCCATTTTTCGCTTGGCCATTCTTCTTCTTTTCGATTGTCTGTGTTGAGCATAGGATAGAGGCCATCAAGTGAAAAGACTTCTTCTTCACCTGCAAGAGTTGCCTTTTTCTTTTTCATGAAGTATTCGCCATCAAAACTTGGTGTATATTTACCAAATGTGATATATCTCATAGTTCTTAGGAGTGAACTATCAATCTTACCTAACTCTTCCCAGTTATAAAGAGGAATATTTGGTTTTTTAAATTTGCCATTGCTCAGTTTCCACATGATATATTGACCGATCCAGTCACGTATATATGGAAATGCTGCAAAAGCAGTTGCACACTCTAAAATGCGGTATTTTCCATCTTTCCCTACGGCAACATCACAAGCCCAGTATTCAGCATTTGCTGCTTTAGAAACTTTAACCGCCAGATCAAGAAGTTCTTTTGGTACATCTTGGTAGTCCATACTCCCACCTTGACTGGTATTGGTTAACCATTCACCCTCTGGTGGTCTTCTCCAAAAAGCACAAACTGGTTTATGACCTATAAGCATAACCCGTACATCTGCTTGCATCGGTACAAAATCTTGCATATACATAGGATGGTATTTTTTTGTATCAAAAAGTTTTTTAGCTTCACCTTTAGAATCTACCTTATGTACAAAATACCCTCCATAGTTAGATGGACCATAACTTTTTTTAACAATTTTTGGATACTGTGTTTTTTCTAAAAATGCATATCCCTCTTTTCTATCGTAAAAGATATATGTTTTTGGCACAGGTATATCATACTTCCAGCAAAAACGTGTAACATTTTCTTTTGATTTGTTAGAAAACTGTGTATCTAAAGAAGGGATAAATTGTACATGTGGTAGTTCTCTCGCAATCTCTCGGAATGTTTCATAAGCAGTTGCTGGGATATTTCCGATTAAAACATCAATCTTTTTACGTTTTACCTCTTTGATAAATCTTTTTTTATCATTTTTCCAATGGTAGGTTACTGTTTCTATCTTATCTGGCCAACCACGAAAATTTGAGTGATCGAAAAATCTTAATACATAATCAAGATATAAGAAACCAAGTTTTGGTAGTTTTTGTTTGTTTTTCTTTTTTTTGCCCATGAAGTTTTACTTTCCTTTTATTTTTTTGTCTATGAGATTTACAATGAGATCTATCTTCTGATCATTAAAATCCAATCCCATTTTTTCTTGCTCTGGCGTCGCAAATGCGGGGATTCCGTTGACCTCAAGCACAACGTATTCCTCTTTTTCTTGATCATATATCAAGTCAACACCGGCAATATCCAATCCACAAATTTTGGTTGCTTTTTTGGCTATTTCTACTACTTTATCATCTGCTTCACGTAAAAATACTGAGCCACCACTTGTGATATTTGTTTTCCAGTTATCTTTTGGGGCTTTTCGACCATAACATGAAACAAATTCGCCATCAACGATATCAATACGAAAATCAGTGTTATCATATTGGATAAAGCGTTCTACATAAAAGTAACGTATATCTGTTTGGTTTAAAAAAGGTAAAAGCATATCAAGTGTTGCTTCACTTTCGATTTTGACCAGTCCCATGCCTCCCCAACCATCCGTTGGTTTGTAAACGATTTTACCTCCCCATTCTCGAAGAATATCTTTAAGACCCTGTATATCATCCCTATGACAAAGCATATAGTCAGCGGTCTGTACACCATGATGTTTTAGTAAATGTGCAGTTTTGTATTTATCCTCACTGAGTGCAAATGCATCAAAATTATTGATAGTTGGTATAAATTTATTTACCATTTCGTAAAGATAGACTTGATATTGTGTTTGTTCACCGGCATTGTAAGAGAAGAAGAGATCTAACTCTTCCATGATTGTATTGCGACAAATGATATGTCCATTTTTTGCTGTTGCATGTCTGAGGTTGAGATCTGTAACACTATGAATATCTCGTTCACGCAATTTATCGATCATCTTTTTTTGAATTTGATCACCACCGCTGTTTTGGTACATCCACATACCTATTTTAGAATTTGCCACAATAATACCTTTGTGAAATAAATTAATAGTATAATTATAGAAAAGTTTTAATTAATATATTGAATTTGAGGGCTAAAATGCAAAAGAAACTTAATTTTTCAGAACTTTCTAAGTTAATAAACATCAATTCTTATACAAAAAATAAAAAAGGTGTAGATGAAACAGGTAAGCTTTTTATCTCATGGATGGAGGCTATAGGATTTACTACACTAATATATGAACGTGAATTGATAGGTAATCACCTCTATTTTACCACTAAAAAAAGCAATGGAAAAAAAATGTTATTGCTAGGACATTTGGATACGGTTTTTCCACCTAACAGTTTTGAAAAATTTAGTGAAGATGAAGAGTGGATATATGGACCTGGTGTTTGTGATATGAAAGGTGGAAATTATGTTGCATTGCAAGCACTTCGGAATGTTTATAAAGAATATGGTCAGATTTATAATATCGATATGCTTTTGGTGAGTGATGAGGAAACGGGGAGTGATGATTCAAAACATATCACATATGATTTAGCAAAGCAGTATGATTATTGTTTGGTATATGAGGCAGCAGGTAAGGAAGATGAAGTTGTGATTGGACGTAAAGGAGTAGGTACTTTTTTTATCGATATTGAGGGGAAAGCAGCTCATGCAGGTAATCATTATAGCGAAGGGGTCAATGCAAATCTTGAAGCGGCTCATAAGTTGATTGCTTTAACTGCATTGACTGATTTGCGAAAAGGGACAACGGTCAATGCCGGGAAGATAGAAGGCGGTATCGGTGCAAATACTATTTCTCCTCATGCAAGACTCATTGTTGAAATACGGTATACAAGTCAGGAAGAACGTGATAGGGTTTTACGGGAGTTATATGATATCGCGCATGCCTCTTTTGTTGCAGGGACATCATGTACCCTATCTGGTGACATTCAGCGTGATGTGATGCAAAGCTCTAAAGAACAAACAGGGTTTATTGAAAAACTTGAACAGCTCTCTTTACAAAAAATAAAAACAGAGAAACGTGGAGGTGTGAGTGATGCAAATGTGACAGCAAGTGCTGGTACGATTACGCTTGATGGGTTTGGACCTTTTGGCGATGGTGATCATACTATTCATGAAAGGGCAAATAAAAGTAGCTTTATACGACGGATTGCATTAAGTGAGAAAATCTTTGGAGGATTGATGGAAAATAAAATTTAAGATAAAATCATTTAAGACTATCTTTTGGATGATAGTCTTAGATTTCTTCAGAATTTTCTGGTTTTCTTTGGTAAGATAAAAATTCTTCTATATTATATTTTGAGCGGTGTTCAGGTGACATAAGATGGATCAGCATATCGCCTAAATCGATGACAATCCACTCATCAGCTTCATCAGTATGCAATACAGACTCTCCTAGTTTTTTTATTTCAGGTTTAAGATAGTCCAATAAGGCAGCGCCATGTTTTGCACCTAATGTAGTTGCAATGATTACATCATCAGCGATATAGTCGCGACCTCTCATATCAAAAGCCTGTATATTTTCTGCTTTTTTATCATCTAATACTTTAACGATTGTGTCAATTCTATGACTCATTTTTCTCCTTTTGTTTATAATAATTGATAATTTCTGTTGCCAGAGATTCAGGAAGTGTTGTTATATCCATTTCATTTCTTAATTTTGTGGAGCTAATAGTAGCATTAACTTTTAATTTTTGCAAGTTTTTGGGGATTTTGATCTCATCTCTAGTAGCAACGACAAACTCTACCTTTGTTGTGAGTTCTTTGTAGGCATGCCAATCGGGCAGTTTTTTGAGATTATCTGCTCCTATAATAAGATAAATTTTATCAAGATGATATTTTTTTTTAAGGTAGTTAACTGTTTGGATAGTTGGAATTGGAGCGTTATGTTTCATCTCATAGTCAATAATTTTTGTTTTAGGATAAGGTAATAGTAACTTTTTTACCCACTTGTATCGCAAAGTCGGTGGGGCAAAAAAATTTGTTTTAAATGGGTTGAGATAAGTTGGCACAACAAAAAGTACGTCTATATCGAGGTTTTGTAGGGCTTGTTTGATGATTTCTTCATGTCCGATATGTGGTGGATCAAAACTCCCACCAAAAATTGCTACTTTCATTTAATCTGTTTTAAACCTTTTTTAACTTAATATATTAATATAAAATATTTGACTTGTATTTTTAAAATAATTATACATAAAATTTACTAAAGGGGTAAGAATGGCTTTAAAAGTCGCTATAACTGGTTTTGGGCGAATAGGTAGATGTGTAGCAAGAATCTTAAATGAACGTGATGATATTGAGCTTGTTGCTGTAAATGATACAACAGATCGCGAAATGACAAAATATCTTTTAAAATATGACAGTGTACATGGAACATTTGATGATGTTGTAGAGATTTTAGAAGATGATTATATGCAAATAGGTAAATCAAAAGTAAAGTTTTTAAATGATAGAGATCCAAAGAACCTTGATTTTGCAAAATATGGTGCAGAAGTTCTTTTAGAGTGTACCGGTGCTTTTTATACACAGGAAAAATCTCAACCGTATCTTGACAAAGGTATCAAAAAAGTACTTTTTTCAGCTCCGGCAAAAGATAAAGAGACACCAACATTTGTTATGGGTGTTAATGAGCATGAATATGCAGGTCAGAAAATCGTTTCAAATGCAAGTTGTACTACCAACTGTTTAGCTCCGGTTACCAAAGTGATTGATGATGTATTTGGGATTGAAAAAGGATTAGTGACAACGGTACACTCTTATACAAATGATCAAAATATTTTAGATGTTAAACATAAAAAAGATCCTCGTCGTGCACGTGCAGCAGCCGTAAATATGATACCGACAACAACAGGTGCAGCAAAAGCCATAGGGCTTGTGATGCCTCATCTTAAAGGTAAGCTAAATGGTCAATCTATTCGTGTACCAACCCCAGATGTTTCTATGATAGACCTTAATGTAATTGTTAAAAAAGAGACAAGCAAAGAGGCAGTCAATGCGGCGTTTGAAGCAGCCCAAAATAGTAACATGAAAGAGTATATCTTAGTCGATCATGATAAAAGAGTTTCCGCTGATTTTATAGGCTGTCCAATCAGTGCAATAGTTGCAGGTGATTTAACACAGGTTGTAGATGGAAATCTAGTAAAAGTGATGGCTTGGTATGACAATGAATGGGGTTATAGTTGTAGACTTATAGATATGGCAGAACATATCGCAAAAGCGTAAAGGAAGGCAATGGAATTATTATCAATTAAAGAGTTAGATTTAGATGGCAAACGTGTACTAATACGATGTGATTTTAATGTACCAAAAGACGAATTTGGCAATATCAGTGACGATAGAAGGATTCGATCAGCATTACCGACTATTCGGTATTGTATGGATCGGGATTGTAAGATCATACTTGCTAGTCACTTTGGACGACCAAAACCAGGTGATTGGAATGAAGAAAAAGATTCCTTAAAACCAGTTGCAAAGAGATTAAAAACACTTCTAAAGCAAGAGATTATCATGGCGGACAATGTTGTAGGTGATGATACGATTGAAAAATCAAAAAATCTTCAAAGTGGTGATATTTTATTGCTCGAAAATCTTAGATATAATCCAGGTGAAACGGCAAATGATGAAGAGTTTGCTTCTCGTCTTGCTTCCATGGCAGACTTTTATGTTAATGATGCATTTGGTGCAAGTCATAGAAAACACGCATCTATTTATGCATTGCCTGCTTTGTTTGACAAAGAGCATAAAGCAGCTGGATTTTTAATGCAAAAAGAGGTAAATTTCTTTTATAAATCTGTTATGAAACCTGTTCGTCCTTTTGTAGCAGTTGTTGGTGGTAGTAAAGTTTCGGGAAAATTGCAAGCACTTGTTAATCTCGTTGATAAGATAGACAAACTTATCATTGGCGGAGGAATGGCTTTTACATTTTTAAAAGCCCAAGGATATGAAGTTGGAAATTCTTTGGTTGAAAATCATTTGATTGAAGATGCGAAAAAGATTATCTATCGTGCGATGGGTAGAGGGGTAAAGCTTTATTTACCTGTGGATTTGGTTGTATCTCCTGAACTCGATGAAACTGCTCCCGTAAAATATTTACCGATTCAAGAAATTCCAGAAGATTGGATGGGGCTCGATGTTGGACCTGCGACAAATAGACTCTTTCGTGAGGCACTTAATGATTCACAGACAATTCTTTGGAATGGTCCAATGGGTGTATTTGAAATGGATAAATATTCCAAAGGGTCGCTTATGATGAGTCACTACATCGCTGAGTCAAATGCGACAACTATCGTAGGTGGTGGTGATACAGCAGATGTTGTACAGCGTGCGGGAGATATCGATGAGATGACTTTTATCTCAACCGGTGGTGGTGCAAGTCTTGAGTTACTTGAAGGTAAGATGCTTCCAGGGATAGAAGCAGTTAAGAAGGTTTCTTAGATGATAATAGCTTCCAACTTTAAGACCAATCACACACGAAAAAGTACCCTTAAGTATTTAAAGAAATTGGAGCATTTTGTAACCCAGAGTGGAAGTAAACAAGATGTATATATTTTTCCTCCTGCTACTGCACTAGATCCGTTTAGCCTCCCACCTCGAATCAAAGTAGGTGTACAAAATGCATATCCAGTTGAAAAGGGCTCTTTCACAGGTGAAATCGGTCTGGAACAAATAAACGAATTTGGACTTAAAACTATTTTGATAGGGCATAGTGAGAGACGGCATGTTATGGGTGAAACGCAAAAACTTTGTGCACAAAAGTTTGAATACTTTCAAGAACAAGGATTTAAAATCGTTTATTGTTTGGGTGAACCTCTAGAGATTAGAGAAGAGGGTATCGATAGTGTGATAGACTATAATCATGCACAGCTTGAAGGTATTGATCTCTCTTATGAAAATCTGATTGTAGCGTATGAACCAGTTTGGGCTATTGGGACGGGATTGACAGCTACTCCTCAACAGATAGAAGAGACGCTAACAAAACTACGCCAAAAAATCAAAGCACCTTTGCTATATGGAGGTAGTGTAAAAGCTAACAATACAAAAGAGATTTTAGAAATCGAAAACTGTGATGGTATTTTAGTTGGAACTGCTAGTTGGGATGTAGATAATTTCTGTCAAATGATTGAGATAGCAGATAATCTTGCATGATTTGGGAGTTTATACTCCCAATTCTACCAATACTTCAGAATATTTTTCAGCCGTATAGGGTTCAAAATGGCTTTTGTAATATTTGTAATGTTCTGAGTTTTTATGACCTTCAAGTGCTTCATTACTTTCCCACGTTTCGATAACAATAAATGTATTTGGTTTTTCTTGCTTTTGGTATATATGGTAAAGTAAACAACCTTCTTCATCTTGTGATGGTTTAACCATATCTATAAGTAAACTCTTTAATGTATCGATATGCCCCTCCTTTGCGACAAATACAACTTTTTTTGTTTGTAACATAGTTCACTCCTCTCTTATCTTCTTTTTTGCCATAAGTATAGCAAACTAAAACAACGTCTTTGCTATAATAGATAAAAATATTCTTAGGATAATTTATGAATTTATATGATAAAAACAATAGATTTAATCTTGCTAATATCGTTACCTTTGCCAATATCACATTTGGTGTAGTTGCGATGTATTTTATCCAAGAGGGACAGTTTATGATAGCTATCATTCTTGCATGGTTCGCGGGTGGATTTGATATACTCGATGGTAAAATTGCAAGAAAGTACAACCTCTCATGTGAATTTGGTGTACAACTAGACTCGTTTGCTGATTTTATATCTTTTGTTGTGATGCCAGCATTTTTACTTTTTTATGCATTACAAAAAGAAGAAGGATTTGAACTTTTTTTATCAGGGATAGTTTTTATCTACTATATTATCAGTGGACTTAGACGATTGATTGAGTTTAATCTTAAAAGTGAGGCAGGGAGCGTAGCAAAATACTTTGAAGGCGTACCTACACCCCTAGGGGCTATATTACTCTGGGTCTTGTATTTGGTTTATGCCTACCACCTCATAACAAATCTCTATCTGATATTAGCACTTGTTGCAGTGATTGCATATCTATTAAATACAAAAGTAAAGATACCACATCCTTAAAGATATTTAATATAAACTGAGTTTTGAGAAGTTATTTTCTTAAATATACTTCATTTTATTTTGAATTTGTTCCTTATAAAAAGGAACAAAAAACAACAAATTAGCAATAAAATCCCCTAAAAGATTGACTTTATAGAATTTATATAGTATACTCCCGGTTCAAATTTGCGTCAGATTAACGTCTGACAAGTTCTTTTAAGGGAAATTGATGGAAAAAATTAGACTTAAGCTTAAGGCTTATGATCATAGAGTTTTAGACAGATCTGTTGCAGCTATTGTTGATGCTGTCAAGAGAACAGGTGCAGAAATCAGAGGACCGATCCCTCTACCTACAAAGATCAAAAAGTACACGGTACTAAGATCTCCTCATGTAAACAAAGATTCACGCGAACAATTTGAAATGCGAATGCATGCAAGGCTTATCGATATCGTTTCAGCAACAACTGATACAGTTGATTCATTGATGAAACTTGATTTGGCTCCAGAAGTCAATGTCGAAGTCAGAGCGATGAAATAAGGATAGATGATGGAATATATAGTAGAAAAAATCGGAATGACAAGAACAGTAACTGTTCCAGCAGTCCCTGTAACACTTGTAAAAGTAATTGAAGTAAAAGTTTGTGAAGTAGACGAAGACAAAAAAGCGATCGTTGCGTACAGCAAAGGTAAATCTACAAACAAAGCAGTTGGTGGTCAGCAAAAGAAATATAATCTTTCTGCAGAATTTAACAGATTTATGACACTCGATGTTGCAAATGCAGAAGCTGGTGATTTAGATACAGCACCTTTAGCCGATGCAACGCTTGTTAAATCCACTTTTAACTCTAAAGGTAGAGGTTTTAGCGGTGCGATCAAGAGACACGGTTTTTCTGGTGGTCCTGGAGCGCATGGTTCAAGATTTCATAGAAGAGTTGGTTCAATCGGTAATGCTGAATGGCCAGGTCGTGTTCAAAGAGGTAAAAAAATGCCAGGACACTATGGTAACACACAAATTACAGTAAAAAATGAGATCGTTTCGTTTGACGCGGAAACTGGTGTAGTAGCACTTAAAGGTGCAATTCCAGGTGCAAACGGTGCATTAGGTAAGATAAGGATAGTAAAATGAGTAAAGCAATCGTACTAGATGATAATCTTAAAAAGAGTGGTGAAGTAGAACTTCCAGCAACATTTTTGGAAGCTAACCCACACAACTTGTATTTATATGTTAAGTCTTATCAAGCAGCACTTAGAGCAAATACAGCTAAAGCGAAAACAAGATCTGAAGTAAGAGGTGGTGGTAAAAAACCATTTGCTCAAAAAGGTGGAGGACGTGCACGTGCAGGTTCTACAAGAAGTCCTATTTGGGTTGGCGGTGGTGTTTCTCATGGTCCAAAAAACAATAGAAACTATAACCAAAAGATCAATAAAAAACAAAAAAGAGTTGCTTTAGAGTGTGCATTATCAGAAAAAGCTAACAATGGAAAACTTTTTATAGTTGATATGATTTCTGTTGAATCTGGTAAAACAAAAGATGCGGCAAATATACTAAAACAACTTAATGTTAGAGATGCATTAGTGATTAAAGAATTGATTGACGAAAAAAGTTTCTATGCATTTAGAAATCTTAAAGATGCATACCTAATCGAGTCAAACGAGCTAAATGCTTATACTGCAACAGCATTTGATGCAGTTGTAATCGAAAAAAATGTATTTGAACAATTAACAAAAGAGGGCTAAGATGGCAGATATTACAGATATTAAATCAATTTTATACACTGAGAAAAGTTTAGGCCTTCAAGAAGATGGAGTTGTAGTGATACAAACAAGTCCTAGAATGACAAAAAATGGTTTAAAAGAAGTTCTTAGAGAATATTTTGGTTTTGTTCCATTGAAAGTAAATTCAATGAGAATGAATGGAAAAGTAAAAAGATTTAAAGGTATTGAAGGTAAAAGAGAAGATTTCAAAAAATTCTATGTTAGATTACCTGAAGGTGCTAAAATAGAAAGTTTGGAGGTATAAGATGGCGATAAAATCATATAGACCTTATACACCGAGTCGTCGGTATATGACAGGGCTTGACTCAAGTGACATCACAGCTAAGCCAAGCGTTCCTAGTCTTCTTAAAAAACTTCCAAGAAGTGCAGGTAGAAATAGTAATGGTAGAATCACTTCTCGTCACAGAGAAGCAGGTGCAAAAAAGCACTATAGAATCATAGATTTCAAAAGAAGAAAATTCAATATCTTAGGAACTGTATCTGCGATCGAATACGATCCATACAGAAACTGTAGAATTGCATTGATTACTTATGCTGATGGTGAAAAGAGATATATTATCCAGCCTTCAGGTTTAAGTGTAGGTGATATAATTGAAGCAGCAGAAGCTGGTCTTGATATCAAACCTGGTAATGCAATGAAAATGAAAAATATCCCTGTAGGTACAATTATCCACAATATTGAGATGAAACCTGGTAAAGGTGCACAGATAGCAAGAAGTGCAGGTGGTTATGCCCAACTTATGGGTAAAGAAGAAAAATATGTTGTATTAAGATTACCAAGTGGTGAAATGAGACAAATTCTTTCAGAGTGTATGGCAACAATCGGTACTGTAGGTAGCGAAGATTGGGCAAATGTTGTTATCGGTAAAGCTGGTAGAAATCGTCACAGAGGTATCAGACCTCAGACACGTGGTTCTGCGATGAACCCAATCGATCACCCACACGGTGGTGGTGAAGGTAAAACTAATGCTAGTCGACATCCTGTAAGTCCATGGGGTATGCCTACTAAAGGTTATAAAACTAGAAGAAAAAAAGCTAGTGATAAACTCATTATCTCAAGAAAGAAAGGAAGATAGATGGCTAGAAGTCTAAAAAAAGGTCCATTTGTTGACGATCACTTGATTAAAAAAGTGTTAAAAGCAAAAGAGAGTGGTGATAAAAAACCAATAAAAACCTGGTCTAGAAGAAGCATGATTCTTCCTGATATGATTGGGTTTACATTTTCTGTACACAATGGAAGAAATTTTGTTCCTGTATATATCACAGAAAATCATGTTGGATATAAACTAGGTGAATTTGCACCAACAAGAACGTTTAAGGGTCATAAAGGCTCAGTTCAGAAGAAAATAGGTTAAGGGTGAGAGAATGAGTAAAGCAACATTAAAATTTATTAGACTTTCCCCAACTAAAGCTAGATTGATTGCTAGAGAAGTACAAGGTATGAATGCTGAATTAGCACTGGCATCTCTAGAATTCATGCCAAATAAAGCAGCAGGTGTTATCTCAAAAGTGATTGCTTCAGCGGTAGCTAATGGTGATTATGAGCCTGAAGAAGTAAGTATTATTTCATGTAGAGTAGATAAAGGTCCTGTCCTTAGAAGATTTAGACCAAGAGCAAGAGGTTCTGCTTCAAAAATACTCAAACCTACTTCACATATTATGGTAGAAGTTGGTACAGTGGTGGAATCTAAAAAAGAAACTCCTAAAAAAGTTGAAAAAAAAGAAACGCCAAAGGCTGAGAAAAAAACTGCTACAAAAAAAGCAGCTAAATCAGTTGATCTAAATGATCTTAAATTACTTTCAGGTGTAGGACCAGCAATGGAGAAAAAACTTCATGCAGAAGGTATTACATCTATTAATCAAATCGCACAGATGAGTACGGAAGAGTTAACTGATCTTGATGCTAAAGTTGGAGTTAAAGGTAAGATTGAAGATACTTGGCAAAATGAGGCTAAAGAGCTAATTAAAAATAATGAGAAGGAGTCTTAAAGATGGGTCAAAAAGTTAATCCTATTGGTCTAAGACTTGGGCTAAACAGAAACTGGGATTCAAGATGGTATCCATCTTCTGAGACTGCTGTTGCTAATGTCGGTGAAGACCACAAAATCAGAACTTTTATCAAAAAAGAGTTGTATTATGCAGGTGTAAGCTTGATAATCATAGAAAGAACTGCGAAAAAACTTCGTGTGACTATCGTAGCAGCACGACCTGGTATCATCATCGGTAAAAAAGGTGCTGATATTGAAAAACTTAGAGCAAAACTAAATAAATTAGTTGGAAAGAGTGTTAACGTTAATATCAAAGAAGAGAGAAAGCCTCAGGCATCTGCACAATTAGCTGCAGAAAATGTTGCGACTCAACTTGAAAGACGTGTAGCATTTAGACGTGCTATGAAAAAAGTGATTCAAGGTGCTATGAAAAGTGGCGCTAAGGGTATCAAAGTTTCAGTTGCTGGTCGTCTTGGTGGTGCTGAGATGGCAAGAACAGAATGGTATCTTGAGGGACGTGTTCCTCTCCATACACTTAGAGCTAAAATTGATTACGGTTTTGCTGAAGCACATACCACTTATGGAATTATTGGTATTAAAGTTTGGATTTTTAAAGGTGAAGTACTTGCTAAAGGTATCGCACCAGAGCCAAAGACGACTAAACCAAGAAAAAGAAGAGGTGAATAACCATGTTAATGCCTAAACGTACAAAATATAGAAAACAACAAAAAGGTAGAAATAGAGGTAAATCTTACAGAGGTAACTCTATTGCATTTGGTGAAATTGCACTTAAAGCGACAGAAGGCGGAAGAATAGATTCTCGCCAGATTGAAGCTGCAAGGATTGCAATGACAAGACATGTAAAAAGACAAGCAAAATCATGGATTCGTGTTTTTCCTGATAAACCTTTAACTGCTAAACCACTTGAAACAAGAATGGGTAAAGGTAAAGGTGCTGTAGACAAATGGGTTATGAATATTAAACCCGGAAGAATTATTTTTGAGATGGCTGGTGTTAGTGAAGAGTTGGCGCGTGAAGCACTTACTCTTGCAAAACATAAGTTACCATTCAAAACAAAAATCATAACTCGAGAGAATGAAAATGAAATATACTGATTTAGATGGTAAAGACGCTAAAGCGTTAAACGAGTTGTTAAAAGAAAAGAAGTTGTTGCTATTTAAACTTAGATCTAAGTTACAAACAATGCAACTTACTAATCCAAATGAGATTAAAGAAGTGAAAAAAGATATTGCAAGAATTACGACTGCATTATCTGCACTTAAAAATGAAGTTAAGGCATAAAAGATGGCTTTAAAAGAGATACAAGGCACAGTAGTAAAAAAAGCTGGTGATAAAACAGCAACAGTTTTGGTTGAGAGAAAAGTGGTTCATCCTAGATATCACAAAATCGTTAAAAGATTCAAAAAATATTTAGTACATGATGAGAATAATCAGACAAATGTCGGAGATACGATTTCTGCTATCGAATGCAGACCTATTTCAAAAACAAAATCTTTTAGATTAAAAGAGATTGTTGCAACAGGAGTGAAGTAATGATACAAGGTTTTACTAGATTAGCTGTTGCTGATAACAGTGGTGCTAAAGAGATCATGTGTATTAAAGTACTTGGCGGTTCTAAAAGAAGATATGCAAGTGTTGGTGATATCATCGTTGCTTCTGTCAAAAAAGCGATTCCAAACGGAAAAGTTAAAAAAGGTCAGGTAATTAAAGCAGTTGTTGTACGTACCAGAAAAGAAGTACAAAGAGAAAATGGCTCATTAATTAGATTTGATGAAAATGCAGCGGTTATTCTTGATGCGAAAAAAGAGCCGATTGGAACACGTATTTTTGGACCAATAGGACGTGAAGTAAGATATGCAGGTTATATGAAAATAGTATCACTTGCACCGGAGGTATTGTAATGGCAGTTAAGTTCAAGATTAAAAAAGGTGATGAAGTAAAGATTATTGCAGGTGATGATAAAGGTACAGTAGCAGAAGTACTTAAAGTTATGCCTAAAACATCACAGGTGATTGTTGCTGGTTGTAAAATTGCTAAAAAAGCAATTAAACCTACTGAAGAGAACCCTAAAGGTGGTTTTGAAAATAGAGAAATGCCTATTCATATTTCAAATGTAACAAAAGTGGGAGGGTAAATGATGGCTGTAAGATTAAAAGAAAGATATGCAAATGAAATCAAACCAGCTTTAGTTAGTGAGTTTGATATCAAAAACCCAATGAAAGTTCCGGGATTAGAAAAAATCTCAATCAGTGTTGGTGCAGGTGAAGAGGCAAAAGATTCTAAAATATTACAAAATATTCAAGATACTATTTCGCTTATAGCTGGACAGCATGCAGTTGTAACAAAAGCAAAAAAGTCGATTGCGGGCTTTAAACTAAGAGAAGATTTTCCAATTGGTGTAAAAGTTACACTAAGAGGCGATAGAATGTATACATTTTTAGATAAATTGATTGCAATTACATTACCGAGAGTTAAGGATTTCAGAGGTTTACCTAGAAATGGATTTGATGGTCGTGGTAATTATAGTTTTGGTTTAGATGAGCAACTTGTTTTTCCTGAAGTAAAATTTGATGATATTATTAAGACGCATGGTATGAATATCACTTTTGTAACAACTACTGAAGATGATAAAGAAGCTTTTAAATTATTAGAATTAGTTGGAATTCCATTTGAAAAGGGACGTGCATAATGGCAAAGAAATCAATGATCGCGAAAGCGAAAAGAACGCCTAAGTTTGGAGTGAGAGCTTACACAAGATGTCAAATCTGTGGTAGACCTCATTCTGTATATAAAGATTTTGGTATTTGTAGAATTTGTTTTAGAAAAATGGCAAACGAAGGCAAATTGCCTGGAATCAAAAAATCAAGTTGGTAAGGAATAGAGATGGTAAATGATCTTGTATCAGACGCGTTAACAAGAATCAGAAATGCTTCTATGCGAAAATTGGAAGTAACTGAACTTCTTCACTCTAAGCTTGTAGAATCTGTTGTAAAGATTTTTCAAGAAAAAGGGTATATTGAATCGTACAATATAAAAGAAGATGGAAACAAAAAATTTATAAAAGTTGTTTTGAAATATGATGATAATGGAAATCAAGTAATCAATGAGTTGAAAAAAATCTCAAAACCAGGTAGACGTGTATATAGACCTGTTGCTGAAATCAAAAAGTTCAAGAATGGTTATGGAACGATTATCGTTAGTACTTCAAAAGGTGTATTAAGTAATGAAGTTGCACACAAAGAAGGTGTGGGTGGCGAAGTTATCTGTAGTATATGGTAGTGTCAGTATTTTTACGGCATTCGATATAATCGTAGACAAGTAAAAAGGAAAAAAATGTCAAGAATTGGTAAACAACCAGTAGTGATCCCAACTGGGATCGATGTAAAACTTGATGGTCCCGTACTATCATTTAAAAAGGGTAATGTTGAAAAATTACTCGATACAAAAAACTTTGTCGATGTCAAAGTAGAAGGTAATGAAGTTGTTTTTGCACCAAAAGGTGATGACAGACAATCAAGAGCTTTCTGGGGAACATTTAGATCATTAGCCAATAACATTGTTATTGGACTTATAGAAGGTTATGAAAAGAAACTTGAAATCAATGGTGTTGGTTATAGAGCAGCTGTAAAAGGAAATGTTCTTGAATTACAACTTGGTTTTTCTCATCCTATAAACTATGATTTTCCAAAAAATGTGTCAATCGCAGTTGAAAAAAACCTTATTACTATTAAGGGTGACGATAAGCAAGTTATTGGTCAAATAGCTGCAGAGATTAGAAGTTTCAGACCGCCTGAACCATATAAAGGTAAAGGTGTTAAGTATGCTGATGAAGTTATTATCAGAAAAGCTGGTAAGACAGCGTCTAAATAGGGGTAGAGTATGAGAACAAAATTATTAAAACAAAAAAATGCACTTAAAGCAAGAAGAATAAAAAGAATCAGAGGAAAAATCTCAGGTACTGCTCAGACTCCACGAGTAGCGTTGTTTAAATCAAATAGATTTTTATATGCTCAAGCGATAGATGATGTACAATCAGTGACACTAGCTAGTGTTGACGGTAAAAAACTGGGGTTAAGCGCAAATAAAGAAGCAGCTGTTAATGTTGCAAAAGCATTTGCCCAGACTTTGAAAGATAAAGGTATTGAAAAAATTGTTTTTGATAGAAGAGGCAATCAGTATCAAGGCGTTGTAGCTGCTTTTGCAGAGGCACTCAGAGAAAACGGAATAACACTATAAGGTCAATAATAATGGAAAATATTAATAAAGAAGATTTTGAAGAAGTTATTGTTAACATCGGTAGAGTAACGAAAGTTGTTAAAGGTGGTAGACGATTTAGATTTACTGCCTTAGTCGTTGTTGGTAATAGAAATGGTATTGTTGGTTTTGGTACAGGAAAAGCAAAAGAAGTTCCTGATGCTATTAAAAAAGGTGTCGATGATGCATTTAAAAATCTTGTAAAAGTAAATGTAAAAGGTTCTACAATCGCCCATGATATTGAACTTAAATATAATGCGAGTAGAATATTATTAAAACCAGCAAGTGAAGGTACAGGTGTGATTGCCGGTGGTGCAACAAGACCAGTACTTGAGTTGGCAGGTATCAAAGATATCTTGACAAAATCATTGGGTTCAAATAATCCGAATAATCTTGTACGAGCGACAGTAAAAGCGCTTGGCATGATCAAACAATAGTAAGGAAAAGTCAATGGCACTTGATAATTTAACTCCAGCATCAGGATCAACTAAAAATAGAAAAAGAGTTGGTCGTGGTCAGGGTAGTGGTATGGGTAAAACTGCTAGTCGTGGTAACAATGGGCAAAAAAGTAGAACCGGCTATAGTAAAAAAAGAGGTTTTGAAGGTGGACAGCAGCCACTTCAAAGAAGATTACCAAAAGTTGGTTTTACGTCTCGTGTTGTAAAACCATATGTAATTAATATTGAAAAAGTAACTAAAGTTGCTGGACTTGACGAGATAACTTTTGAAAGTATTAAATCTGTACATAAAGTACAAGGTAGCGTTAAGAAAATCAAATTGATTGGTAAAGGTGCAAAAGAATTAGCATCAAAAATCAAAGACGAAAATATTACAACTAGTGGTAACTAGTCATGAGTAAAGACTTAACAAACAAGATTTTAATCACTCTTGGTTTCTTGTTTGCATATAGGATTTTATCTTATATACCTGTTCCTGGTGTTAATGTGGATGTGATCAAAGCTTTTTTTGATTCAAATTCCAACAATGCACTTGGAATGGTGAATATGTTTAGTGGAAATGCAGTTAGAAGACTTAGTATTATTTCTCTTGGAATTATGCCTTATATCACTGCTTCCATTATCATGGAACTTCTTGCCGCTACTTTTCCAACTTTAGGTCAAATGAAAAAAGAACGTGATGGCATGACAAAGTATATGCAAATTATCCGTTATGCTACTGTTGCTATTACATTAGTACAAGCTATTGGTGTTTCTATGGGATTACAAAGTATGGGGCATGGTGGAGAAAGTGCAATCATGATCGACATGAGTCTTTTTGTACCTATTGCAGCTTTTTCGATGTTAACTGGTACGATGCTCTTGATGTGGATTGGTGAACAGATTACGCAAAGAGGTATAGGTAATGGTATATCATTGATTATTTTCGCAGGTATTGTTTCAGGTATACCAGCTGCTATAGGTGGTATGGTGAATCTTATCAATACAGGTGAACTTAACTTTTTGGTTGTTATTGGAATACTTGTTGTTATTTTTGCAACTATTGGTGCAATTATATATGTTGAGCTTGGTGAGAGACGTGTTCCGATTTCATATTCACGAAAGACAATGATGCAAAATCAAAATAAAAGAGTTATGAATTATATTCCTATAAAGGTAAACTTAAGTGGTGTTATTCCACCTATTTTTGCTTCTGCTGTTTTGATGATGCCTTCAACGCTTATGTCTGGAAGTTCAAATCCTTATGTACAAAAAATTGCTGATTTTTTAAGCCCGAATGGTTATCTCTTTAATGTATTGATGTTTTTGGGTGTGATCTTTTTCGCATATTTCTATGCGTCAATTGTATTTAATGCAAAAGATATTTCTGAAAATCTTAAAAAACAAGGTGGTTTTATTCCTGGGG
This sequence comes from Campylobacterales bacterium, assembly GCA_027056215.1. Taxonomy (GTDB): domain Bacteria; phylum Campylobacterota; class Campylobacteria; order Campylobacterales; family QNZT01; genus QNZT01. Next base: position 19,927 of record JALULO010000131.1, read on the forward strand.
TAAGACCTGGAAAAAGTACCATGGACTTTATTAATGAAGTTGCAAGTAGATTAACTTTTGGTGGGGCTATATATCTTGGCTTAATATCTACATTACCGTGGGTATTGGTTAAAACTATGGGCGTACCATTTTATTTTGGTGGTACAGCTGTACTAATTGTTGTTCAAGTAGCTCTTGACACAATGAGAAAGATTGAAGCACAAATATATATGAATAAATATAACTCTCTAAATACGCTAGGACTTTAACGTTATGGCGATATCCATAAAAAAACCCTTAGAAATTGAAAAGCTAAGGGTTTCAAACTCTTATGTTGCACAAACTTTAAATCATTTACGTACATATGTCAGAGCTGGTATGAGTTTAGCTCATATCAATCAAATGGGTGAAGAGTTTATTGCTTCACTTGATGCGAGACCTGCTTTTAAAGGATTGTATGGTTTTCCAGCAGGTGTCTGTACCTCACTCAATGAAGTTATTATTCATGGTATTCCTTCTGATACAGTAGTCCAAGAAGGTGATATTCTTGGTTTAGATATTGGTGTTGAGAGAGATGGCTGGTATGGTGATGCTGCTATAACTTTAGCAATAGGTAAGATTAGTGATGATGATCAAAAACTTATAGATTGTTCATATGATGCATTGATGCATGCTATTTCTGTTATAAAGCCAGGTATGCGGTTTAAAGAATTAAGTTTAGAACTTGAAAATTTTATCCATGATCGTGGTTTTGTACCATTAAAAGGTTTTTGTGGGCACGGCATAGGACGTAAACCACATGAAGAACCTGAAATTCCAAATTATCTTGATGGAAAAAATGCAAAACAAGGTCCCAAGATAAAAAATGGTATGGTTTTTTGTATTGAGCCTATGATATGCCAAAAAAGTGGTATTGCGACGATTGATGATGTAGACAAATGGTCAGTACGGAGTGAAGATGGCTTAAGAGGTAGTCATTATGAACATACCGTTGCTGTTATTGGCAATAAAGCTGAAATACTTTCAGTAGAGTAAAACAAATTTATAGTAAAGGAGTAATTGATGGCTAAAGATGACGTAATCGAAGTTGATGGTAAAGTTATAGAAGCATTACCAAATGCAACATTTATGGTTGAATTGGAAAATGGGCATAAGGTACTTTGTCACATAGCTGGTAAAATGCGAATGCATTACATAAAAATCATGCTTGGTGATAAAGTTAAAGTTGAATTAACACCATATAGTCTTGACAAAGGGCGTATTACATTCAGATATAAGTAATAATTTATTTTTATTTGGATATAATCCGTCTCTTTTGATAAGAATGACGAAACTACATGAAGAGTGATTGCAAAAAGTCCACTGTTTTTTCAATCACTGGTTTAGATAATTCACTAAACCATATTCGTTCGTTATTTGTGAAGTGGAAAAGAAAATGTATATAGGAGATAACGATGAAAGTTAGACCATCCGTTAAAAAAATGTGTGATAATTGTAAAATTATTAAACGTAGAGGTGCAGTCAGAGTGATTTGCAAAAACCCTAAGCATAAACAGAGACAAGGATAATCAATGGCTAGGATTGCTGGTGTAGATTTACCGAAAAAAAAGAGAGTAGAATATGGCCTTACCTACATATATGGTGTTGGGCTAAAGAGTTCAAGAGATATTTTAAATAAAGTTGGTATTTCTTTAGACAAGAGAATTCACGAACTTACTGAAGATGATATTGCTGCGATAAGAAATGAGTTACAAAATAGTTATCAGGTAGAAGGTGATTTAAGAAAAAAAGTTGCTATGGATATCAAAGCATTGATGGATATAGGTAGCTATAGAGGTCTTAGGCACAGAAGAGGATTACCAGTTCGTGGTCAAAAAACTAAAACAAATGCAAGAACCAGAAAAGGTCGTAAAAAGACTGTCGGTTCAGCAGCTAAGTAACGGAGCGAGATAATGGCAAAAAGAAAAGTTACAAGAAAAAAAGTAGTTAAGAAGAATATTGCAAAAGGTATCGTTCATATCGCTGCTACGTTTAACAATACAATGATCACAATTACAGATGAAATGGGTAATGCTATTGCGTGGAGTAGTGCAGGTGGTCTTGGATTTAAAGGTAGTAAAAAATCTACACCATATGCAGCACAACAAGCAGTTGAAGATGCTATGGCTAAAGCGATGGAACATGGTATCAAAGAAGTTGGTATCAAAGTCCAAGGACCTGGATCTGGTCGTGAAACTGCAGTAAAAAGTGTTGGTGCAATCGAAGGTATAAAAGTATTGTTTTTAAAGGATGTTACACCGTTACCACATAATGGTTGTAGACCTCCAAAAAGAAGAAGAGTGTAAGGGTAAGAGATGGCAAGATATAGAGGACCAGTAGAAAAAATCGAAAGAAGACTTGGTGTTAGCTTGGCTCTTAAAGGCGAGCGTAGATTAGCAGGTAAAAGTGCAATTGATAAAAGACCTTACCCACCAGGACAACATGGACAAAGAAGAACTAAAGTTAGTGAATATGGTTTACAACTTCGTGAAAAGCAAAAAGCAAAGTTCATGTATGGTGTTAGTGAAAAACAATTTAGAAGACTTTTTTCTGATGCAAATAGCATGGAAGGAAATACCGGTGCAAATCTAATTTCTTTACTTGAAAGAAGATTAGACAATGCTGTATATAGAATGGGATTTGCAACTACAAGAAATTTTGCAAGACAGCTTGTAACACATGGACATATTTTAGTTGATGGTAAAAAAGTTGATATACCTTCTTTTAGAGTTAGACCTGGTCAAAAGATTGAGATTAAAGAAAAATCGAAATCTAATCCACAAGTCGTAAGAGCTGGTGAACTTACTGCACAAACTGGTATAGTACCTTGGGTTGATGTTGAAGTTGACAAAAAATATGGTATTTTTACACGATTACCAGAGAGAGAAGAAGTTGTTATACCTGTAGAAGAGAGACTCATCGTAGAGCTTTACTCTAAATAAGCATAAGGGATTAAAAGATGAAAAAGATTACAACATCTTTGTATATGCCGCATGAAATTGAGATAGAAAAGATTGATGAGAATAGGGTAAAGATTTTTACATATCCTTTTCAAAGTGGATTTGCCGTAACTGTGGCACATCCTCTTCGTCGACTTCTACTTGGTAGTTCAGCAGGATATGCGGTAACTGCACTTAAAATTGATGGGGTTACTCATGAATTTGATTCTATCAGAGGCATGTTAGAAGACGTATCATTGTTTATTATAAATTTGAAAAATATCAGATTTAAGATAAAAGATGATTCAAATAAAGTTGAAGTAAATTATAGTTTTACAGGGTTTAAAGAGATCAAGGGTAGTGATTTAAATAACGATAGTGTAGAAGTGGTAACACCGGCTGTACATCTTGCTACAATCAATGAAGATGCAGAATTAAACTTTTCGGTTATTATTGAGAAGGGTATTGGTTATGTACCTAGTGAAGATTTAAGAGACAACCTGCCTGAAGACTATATTGGGGTAGATGCATTCTTTACTCCTGTATCAAAAGCAGTATATAGTATTGAAAATATGCTTGTGGAAGACGATCCAACATTTGAAAAAATTGTTTTTGAGATTCAAACAGATGGTCAGATTCCACCTGTTCAAGCATTTAAAGAGTCTATTGAAGCCCTTAATGAGCAGATTTCAATTTTCTCTAAAGCAATGGATATAGATGTAAGTACACCTCAGGATGATTATGAAAATTCAGTCGAATTAAAAAAATTACTTCAAGATGTTGAAGAACTTGGTTTGAGTGCTAGGAGTTTTAATTGTCTTGATCGTGCAAATATTAAACATATCGCTGAACTTTCATTGATGAGTGAGTTAGAATTGAAAGGTTTAAAAAACCTTGGAAAAAAATCTTTTGAAGAAATTACAAGCAAATTGGAATCTTTAGGCTTTCCTGTAGGATATCAGTTTGAAGAAGGTTTCTTAAAAGTGCTAAACAAGAAATTACAAGAATTAAAATCACAAGCTGGGGACGCATAAAATGAGACATAAACATGGATATAGAAAACTAGGTAGAACTTCAAGCCATAGAAAAGCGTTACTGAAAAACATGTCTATTGCTTTAATCAAAAGTGGAAAAATAGAGACGACAGTACCTAAAGCTAAAGAGCTAAGAAGTTATTTTGAAAAATTAATTACTAAAGCAAGAGTTGGTGATTCAAATGCTCACAGAGTTATTTTTGCAGCTTTACAAGACAAAGAATGTACAAAAAAACTAGTAGAGGAAATAGCACCACAATACAAAGTAAGAAATGGTGGTTATACAAGAATCATAAGGACAAGAATCAGACGTGGTGATGCATCTGAAATGGCTTTTATCGAATTAGTATAAATAGCTTATAAAATCGGTAGAGAGGTTACATATCCTCTCTACTTACTCCATAAAATCTAATTATTAAACTTCATATTTAAACATATTTTGATACAATCTACTATAAATGATATTAACCGAGGAAATGATATATGTTACCTTTTTCAGATGAAGAACTAAGACCGGTTGTTGAGCAGTCCCTTGAAAAAGTAAAGCCTATGCTTGCACTTGATGGCGGGGGAATGAAACTACTTGATATCAAGAATGGAAAAGTATTCGTTCAGCTTCAAGGTGCTTGTGTTGGTTGCTCTGCTAGCAATCAAACGTTGAAATATGGCATAGAGCGTCAGCTTAGAATGGACATTCATCCTGAAATAGAAGTGATAAATATCGCTGAAGGAATGGAAGACATGATTGATAAGATCGCAAGTGCATCATAACTATGAGTAAATTTAAAGATTTGGCAAATAATAGTTTTTTTAAGCGTGATTATAAAAAAGCGTTGCTTAATTATTCTCTTGCCCTAAGAGAATCACCTGAAGATAAGGAAGCACGCATTGGCGCTTTACTTGCAGATATGGCTACAGATAAAGAAGAAGAAGCTGTTGCTCTTTTTGAATATTATGAAGTTTCAAAAGCGATGGATGAAAATGGCGCCCATGAAACGTTAGAAAATATTATTGATTCTGTTGAAGGTGGTGTCAGTGTTGTTGAGGATTTATTGCATACAATTGAAGATCATATTGTAGCTATTGAAGATGGAATCATATATGATGATTTTATGGCTCATGTTAGTAGCCGTGAAAATAGCAAAAAAGCGATTGAAGATCTAATGTTCAGTACAAAGATAATCATTTATAAAAAAGAAGATTTTATCGAATTGATTGAAATGTTGATTGATAACAGTTTTAATGAATTAGCATATAATTATATCGAAAGTGCAATGCTTATCTATCCAAATGATCCAAAACTCTACAACTTACTAAATAAATTGGAGCTTACATAAGTTTGACATATCCTATACAAAATCAACCTTTTACTCATATAACAGATGATTCTAAAATGTGTAATGAAACATGTGCATTTGTTTTAACATCTCAAAACGAAAAGTATTTAGAAAATGCACAAAAAAATAATCCAGCTGCTGTGGTAACACCCCAGTTCTTATATGATTTTTATGAACTAAATACCATAAAATTGATAGGAATAACCGGAACCAATGGAAAAACGACGACAGCGGCTGCTATATATTCTATTTTACTTGATTTAGGAGAAAATGTTGGGTTTCAAGGCACACGTGGTTTTTTTATCAATGATGAAAAAATAGAAGATAAGACGCTAACCACTCCGAGTATACTAAAAACATTACAACATATGTATCAGGCAAAAGAAAAAGGGTGCACCTATTTTGTGATGGAAGTCAGCTCTCATGCAATTGTACAAAAACGTATTGAGAATTTACCATTTACACTGAAAATTTTGACAAATATCACACAAGATCATTTGGATTATCATGGTACATTTGAAGAGTATTGGCGTGTAAAAAGTAGTTTTTTTAATGATGATTCTTTAAAACTTATCAATAAAGATGCAAAAAAAATAGATTTTAATATTAAAAATGCTTACACATATGCATTGGATGTACCTGCATCATTTAATATATTGGCATATTCTTTAAACAATGGTATAACAGCCGCGATCAAACATTTTGATACTCAAGAAGAATTTTTTTCACCGATGCATGGTTTTTTTAACCTTTACAATATAACAGCTGCGATTGCTTCTGTTAAACTTCTTACGGATTATACATTAAAAGAGATTTGTGCTGTTTGTGAAAATTTTGCTGGAGTGAGTGGTCGTATGGAGGTAGTCTGTGATAGACCCTTGATTATTGTCGATTTTGCCCATACTCCAGATGGAATGGATAAGGTATTGGACTCGTTAAAAGAGAAAAAACTTTCGGTTGTATTTGGTGCGGGTGGCAATAGAGACAAAACAAAACGTGTACAAATGGGGCGTATTGCCAACAGATATGGTAAGAAAATTTATTTAACTATGGATAATCCAAGAGATGAAGATCCTTTGGATATTATTGAAGATATACGTGATGGTATCCAAAAACATGATATCGTCAAAGTGATTCTTGATCGTAAAGAAGCAATTACAACGGCTATTGACGAACTTGAAGATGAAGATATTTTACTTGTGTTAGGTAAAGGGGATGAAGAATATATCGAAATTGCTAATCAAAAGATACCTTTTGATGATCGAGAAGTCATCAGAGCAATTGTCAAAGAAAAATTTAATAGATAATAGATTAAAATAGAACACTAAGCATAGGGGTTTAGTAATAATAAATTTAAACAGGGGAAATAATATGGGAATACCACAACCGGCATTTTATATTTTTAAATGCGAACAATCATCACCTCCGGGGATGCCAAAACCAAGCTGTGTCAATGATAATACAAAAGATTTGTTTCAACATTTAGGACAAACACTGATGCAAAAAGGTTTGATTGCTACAGTACAACCAGTAAGAACAGCTTGTTTAAACAGATGTCAACAAGGTCCAGTGATGCTTGTTGAGCCTGGACATCATATGTATGTGCAATTGGACAAGGAAAAAATCACACGTATCATTGACGAGCATATTATAGGTGGACAACCGGTACAAGAGTATTTAATCAGTCCTGATTTTTGGGATGAAGCTATTACTCCTGTAGAAGCTATGAAGATGGCTGGAAGATAGATTTATGAACATCACTATGTTATATAGCAAACTTCATCGTGCTACTGTAACAGATGCCAATCTAAATTATGTAGGATCTATCACGATCGATAGAGAGTTGATAGATGCTGCAAAATTACGTATTGGGCAAAAAGTAGATATCGTAAATATCAATAATGGTGAGCGTTTTTCTACTTATGTGATAGAAGGAAAAGCAGGGAACAGAGATATTTGTTTAAATGGTGCTGCTGCAAGAAAAGCAGAGATTGGTGATGTGATTATCATAATAGCATATGCTGGCATGTCTTTTGAAGAAGCAGATACATTTAAACCATATATTGTTCTTTTAGATGAAAAAAATAATATAGATGAGATTAAAGATTATGTTTGAAAATATGGATTTTAGCAAGATGGGTGAAATGTTACAGCGTGCTCAAGAAGAAGCTAAAAAAATGCAAGATGAAAGTGAGCATAAAGAATTTACTTCTAAAAGTGGTGGTGGGTTGATAAAAGTGACTGCAAATGGAAAAGGTGAAGTTATAGATATGGAGATCGATGATTCGCTACTTGAAGATAAAGATTCTTTACAGATTTTACTGATAAGTGCTGTAAATGATGTTTATCATATGGTGGAAGAAGATAAAAAATTGGCTGCTTCACAAATGCTAGGTGGTCTTGGCGGATTAGCTGGAAAATTTTAAAAAACAATATATTAGGATCCATTTTGCAAAATAGAAGCAAAATACTACTTGAAAATTTTGAAAACTTTTTACAGGAAAATTTACCTCTTGCAAAAAGTTTTCATCCAATGTACCAAACAGCGCTTCATGAAATGTTTCAGGCAGGAGGAAAAAGATTTCGTCCTCTTATCCTTTTGCAAGTTGTTGATACATATGAACCATTGTTAATACCTGCTGCAAATCATGTAGCCGCTGGTATTGAAATGTTACATACTTATTCGCTAATTCATGATGATTTACCGACATTTGATGATGCTCCTTTACGAAGAGGGAAGCCTACTTTACATATCACTTATGATGAAGTTACAGCAACATTGGTTGGGGATGCACTTAATTCACATAGTTTTTATATGATCGCAAATGCACCTTTAGGTTCTGATATAAAAATGCAATTAATAAAAGAGTTGGCATTAAATGGTGGTGCTGAGGGTATGGTTTTGGGCCAGGCGATAGATTGTTATTTTGAAAATAAAAAACTTGATATAAAAGAGTTAACATTTTTGCATATACATAAAACAGCTAAATTGATTGCAGCAAGTATGAAGATGGGTGGAATCATCGTTGGGTTAGACCATGACCAAACCAATTTACTTTATGATATAGGGCTTAAAATAGGTTTATTATTCCAAGTACAAGATGATATAATCGATGTTACTTTGAGTGATGAAGAAGCGGGTAAAACTACTTCAAATGATACCAGTAAAAACTCATTTACAAACTTATTAGGTACTGATGGTGCAATTCGAGAGAAAGAAAAATTAATACATGAGATTGAAATCATGTTTGAAAGATTGGATCAGAAATTAGCTTTTAAATTTCAATCAATGATAAATTATTATTTTAAATAAGGATAGAGTTTATGGAAAATAAACAGATGCTATTACAGATGGCAAATACAATTAGATTTTTAGCAGTAGATATGATTCAGCGTGCCAATAGTGGACATCCTGGAGTGGCTATGGGACTTGCTGATATAGCCACCGTTTTGAGTTTACATTTAAAACATAATCCAAAAAATCCAAAATGGTTAAATCGAGATAGAGTTGTGTATAGTGGTGGGCATGCAAGTGCTATGATCTATTCATTGTTACATTTATGGGGATATGATATTTCTCTTGATGATTTGAAAAATTTTCGTCAATTTGGATCTAAAACACCTGGACATCCTGAATATGGTGAAGTACCCGGTGTGGAGGTAACAACAGGTCCGCTTGGTCAGGGTGTGGCGAATGCAGTTGGATTTGCTATGGCTTCTAAATATGCACAAAAGCTTTTAAATAGTGAAACAGCAAAGATTATTGATCATAAAGTATATTGTTTTTGTGGTGATGGGGATTTGGAAGAGGGCATTAGTTATGAAGCTTGTTCATTGGCAGGACATAATAATCTTCAAAACCTTGTTATGATTTATGATTCAAATGAAATCACAATTGAAGGTGATACAGAAATCGCCTTAAGCGAAAATATCAAACAACGATTTGAGTCTCAGGGATGGAAAGTATACCGTATAGATGGTCATAACTATAATGAAATTGATCAAGTATTTAGTGAAATAAAAATGGAACAAAATAAGCCATGTTTGATTATCGCTAAAACAGTGATTGCCAAAGGTGCTGCAACAGTTGAAGGTGAAGCCCACACGCATGGATCTCCACTGGGTGAAGAAGAGATCAAAAAATCTAAAGATAAAGCAGGTTTTGACCCAAGTGAGCAATTTTTTATACCAGAAGAGGTACTGATTCGGTTTCGTTGTGCACTAGAGCAAGGTGATTTGGCAGAAAGAGAATGGAAAAAACTTTTAACAGAAGCACCACTAGCAGAACAAAATGCAACACTTGATGCTTTACAAAATCCTGATTTTACAAAGATACAGTGGCCACAGTTTGAAGAAGGTGTTGGTGTCGCAACAAGAGATAGTAATCATAAAATATTAAATGCAATCGCAAGAGCTATCCCTAGTTTTATGGGCGGTAGTGCTGATCTTGCTCCATCCAATAAAACGTATTTAGAAAATATGGATGATTTTCCAAATGGTAGAAATCTGCACTTTGGTATTCGAGAACACGCGATGGGTGCTATTAGCAATGCAATGAGTTTGTATGGGCTTTTCATACCATTTAGCGCAACATTTTTTGTTTTCAGCGATTATCTGAAGCCCGCAGTTAGATTAGCTGCTTTAATGAAACTGAAAACATATTTTGTTTGGACACATGATAGTATTGGGGTAGGTGAAGATGGTCCAACACATGAACCAATAGAACAGTTAAGTCAATTTCGAGCTTTACCAAACTTGTATGTATTTCGTCCAGCTGATGCAAGTGAAAATATTGCGTGTTGGAAAAAAGCATTGACATTGAATGCTCCGAGTGCTTTTGTGCTTAGTCGTCAAAAACTAAAAACACTGAAGTCGAAAGTGGAATTTGGTGATGTTTCTTATGGTGGATATCTTATTAAAAAAAGAGAAAATGCTACTGTTACCATACTTGCAACTGGCAGTGAAGTTATGCCATCATTACAAGCTGGTTGCCATCTTGAAGAAGCCGGTATTATGGCTAATATAGTGAGCCTACCTTGTTTGGAACTTTTTAATGAACAGGATAAAGAATATATTGGAAAAGTAATAGATCCTAAGACTAAAGTGTTAGCAGTAGAAGCTGCAAGTGGACAGGAATTGTATCGTTATGCGGATGATGTACACGGAATGAATAGTTTTGGTGCAAGTGGAGATGCAAATGTTTTATTTAAAAATTTTGGTTTTACAGTTACTGGAATTCAAAAAGCAGTGTATAAGCTTATAAATAAGCCTTTTAAAGAGGTTGATACGTTAAAATGCAAACTATAAAAT
>JALULO010000131.1:30574-34432 GCA_027056215.1 Campylobacterales bacterium
ATATTATATTTTATAAAAAATAAATTAAAGTATTTTAATAATATAGAGAAGATTTAATTTTATCTTATTATCTAAACTGAATTAAAGAATAATTTTTATATTATATTTATAATTTATAAAATGATAGAGAATAATAGAACTATTATAAAAGGTTATGACACTGAAATGAAGACAATAAATTTTTTGACAGGGAATTTTATACCTGAAAATTGTGCTGGAACAAATCGTATTTTGGCACTTGTCAGAGAATTAGAAAAAAAATATAAAATAAATGTTATTTGTATTAGTGAAAAAGGGGTACGCCCTCATGATTTTCAGTTTAGTAAAAATATTAGTGTCTATTATGTTTATCAAAAAGAATACGATAGTGAGAAGTTTTATACTAGAGCCATTCATGAACTTTGGTATGCCATCAAATTAGCTTTTAAAGGGAATAAGTTTTCAAGTGATATAACTATTGCTACTTCTCCTCAAATGTTTATTATCCCTGCTGTTGCATTAATTGTCAATGGGGAAAAGATTATAGATATTCGTGATCTAGTTTGGGAATATATTTATGAAAGTTCTTTGTATAATAAATTGGTTAAAAAAGTTATTACACAGTTTATGAAACATACGATTAGCTTATATGATTATGTTAGTGTGACAAATAATCATGAGCAATCTTGGATTCAAAAAAATATTAAAAATGCAAGAATTGAAAAGATTACGAATGGCATAGAAGAAAGTAAATTTGAAAATCTTAATCAATTAAAATATAATAAGACTGATCCTTTCACTTTAACTTATATTGGCAATGTTGGAATAGCACAAAATATTAAAGTTCTTGTAGATATAGCAAAAAAGATAAAAGATATCCAGATTAATATAGTAGGTGAAGGAAATAAATATCAAGAATTAAAAAATTATGCTAGAAAAAATCAAATACATAATATCACTTTTTTTGGTAAAGTAAATCGTTCTGACATCAATGGTTTTTATGCAAAAAGTTCAATTCTTTTTGCGCAACTTGATGAAAAGTTTAAAGCGGCAATGCCTTCTAAGTTATATGAATATGCTTCGACTGGACTGCCTATCATTTATGCAGGTCTTGGAGAAGCTAGAAATTTCGTGAATCAGTTGGAAAACTGTACTACGATTAATCCTGGCGATGTAAAAGCATTGGAAGTTGCTGTGAAAAAATATAAAAATTCTCCTCCTCAAATTTCAGATTTTAATAAAAGGTTTATAGCGCAAAACTTTATTCGAGAGACACAAAGTTTAAAAATGGTCGATATAGTTAACAAATTATTGCAGGAGAAATAGATGAATATCTTAGTCACCGGTGGGGCAGGCTATATCGGTAGTCATGTTGTTAAACAATTAGGAGAACAAACTAATCACAAAATAACAGTTTTAGATAATCTTGTTACAGGCTTTAAAAACTCAATTTTGTATGGTGATTTTATAGAAGCAGATTTGAGCGATTTTGATTATATTGAAGAGATATTTAAAAAAGGTAATTATGATGCAGTGATCCATTTTGCTGCAAGTCTGGTAGTGCCTGAAAGTGTGGAAAATCCATTAAAGTATTATTTAAACAACACAGCTAATACAGCCAATGTGATTAAACAATGTGTAAATCATGGTGTTAAAAAGTTTATTTTTTCTTCTACTGCGGCTGTTTACGGTGAACCACCAGTTGAAGAGGTTCCCGTTACAGAAGAGAGTAAAACAGCTCCGATTAATCCATACGGTAGTAGTAAACTTATGAGTGAAACTGTTCTAAAAGATACGGCTAATGCATATGAAGATTTTAACTATATAGCCCTTCGTTATTTTAATGTTGCAGGTGCAAGTATAGATGGAAAAATCGGTCAATCTACAAAAGATGCAACTTTGTTGATTAAAGTTGCAGGAGAAACGGCACTTGGAAAACGTGAAAAGATGTATATCTTTGGTGATGATTATCCTACTGAAGATGGAACATGTATACGTGATTATATTCATGTGGAAGATTTAGCTTCTGCACATATAAAAGCACTTGAATATTTAGAAGAGACAAATACTAGCGGTGTTTTTAACTGTGGATATGGACATGGATTTAGTGTTAAAGAAGTTCTTGAAACAATGAAAAAAGTGAGTGGTATTGACTTCCCCGTTGAGATGAAAGATAGACGAGCTGGTGATCCAGCAATCTTGATATCAAATAATAGTAAAATACGAGATGTCATGAAATGGATACCAAAATATGATGACTTAGAACTCATATGTAAAACAGGATTGGAATGGGAAAAGAAAATTTGAAAAAGGTAATGCTCGTTTTTGGGACAAGACCCGAAGCGATTAAAATGGCACCGTTGGTAAAATCTTTTGAGCAAGATAGTGATTTTGAAACGATTGTTTGTGTAACAGCACAGCATCGTGAAATGCTTGATCAAGTGTTAGATTTATTTGAGATTGTTCCTGATTATGATTTAAACGTTATGAAACCAGGACAAAGTTTGTATGAAGTAACCTCTAATATCTTGCTTGGATTGCAAAGTGTATTAGAAGAGTCGAAACCAGATGTTGTACTAGTTCATGGTGATACAACGACAACACTTGCAACATCACTTGCTGCATTTTATCAAAAGATTCCAGTTGGACATGTTGAAGCAGGATTACGAACAGGTAATGTTTACTCACCTTGGCCAGAAGAGGGAAATCGTCAGGTTACTGGGAGGCTTGCATCTTTTCATTTTGCTCCTACGGAGGAAAGTAAGTCTAATCTTTTACAAGAAAATGTCGATATAGAAAATGTCATCGTTACAGGCAATACAGTGATTGATGCATTGGTAAGTGTGATAGAAAAAATTGGAACTGATAGGGATTTAGAAGCAAAAATTCAAAATCTTATTTCTCAAAAAGGTTATGTTGTTGATAAGGCAAGAAGGTTAGTATTAGTTACAGGTCATAGACGCGAAAATTTTGGACAGGGATTTTTAAATATATGTGAAGCACTTAAAACAGTTGCACAAGAATTTCCTGAAGCTGATATTGTATATCCTGTACATTTGAATCCAAATGTACAAAAACCGGTTAAACAAATTCTGTCAGATGTTGATAATGTTTTTTTGATTGCTCCATTGGATTATGAACCATTTGTGTATTTGATGAATCATGCGTATTTCATTTTAACAGATAGTGGTGGGATACAAGAAGAAGCTCCAAGTTTAGGTAAGCCTGTTTTGGTTATGCGTGATACAACAGAGCGACCAGAAGCAGTGAAATCTGGTACTGTTAAACTTGTCGGAACAGATACTGAGCAAATTATCAATGAGTGTAAAAAACTTTTTAGAGATAGAGATGCTTATCATACTATGTCAAAATCACATAATCCCTATGGGGATGGTAAAGCCTGTGCACGAATTGTGAGTTTTTTAAAAGGGAAAATAAAATGAATGTAGAAAAAATATGTGTAATGGGGTTAGGTTATATTGGCTTACCAACAGGTTCATTGTTGGCTAATAGAGGTTATAAAGTTCATGGTGTAGATGTTGTACAAAAAACAGTTGATATAATTAATCAAGGAAAAATTCATATAGTAGAGCCTGATTTAGATACTTTTGTCCAATCAGCTGTGAATTCAGGTAATCTAAAAGCAGATATCAAGCCTACTTATGCAGATATATTTATTATTGCAGTACCAACTCCTTTTAAAGCTAATCATGTACCAAATGTTGATTATATAGTGAGTGCAACAAAGAGTATAGCACCATATGTAAAAAAAGGTAATATTGTTATTCTTGAATCTACTTCTCCTGTTGGTACAACAGATTTGATGGAAAAGACACTTAAAAATGAAGGTGTTGATACATCGGTTATTCACTTTGCACA
>JALULO010000132.1 GCA_027056215.1 Campylobacterales bacterium
TTATGCTCCAAAAAAATTATTTTTATTTAATGTATCAATCAAACCTTGTACTGAATCAACACTCTTTTTAAACTGTGCTTCTTGTTTTTCATTGAGTGATATTTCAATCACCTTTTCAACACCATTTGCACCAAGTGCAACAGGTACACCACTCACAACATCTTTATAACCATATTCACCATCTAACATAACGGCACATGGAAAGATTTGTTTGGTATCTTTTAAAATAGCTTCAACCATGATCGCCGAAGATTTAGCAGGAGCATAATATGCAGATCCAGTTTGTAGATATTTTACAATCTGTGCACCGCCATGTCTGGTTTTATCTACAATCTCTTCAATCTCATTATCTGTTAAAAGATCAGTTAAAGGTACACCTGCAATCGTAGAAAATCTTGGAAGAGGAACCATATCATCACCATGACCACCCATCACAGAAGCTCTGATCTGTCCTGCACCATAACCTACTTTTTCATAGATAAAATGTGCCATTCTCGCACTATCTAAGATACCAGCCATACCAACAACTCTACTCCTGTCCCAACCCGTTTCTTTAATCGCAGTATAAACCATCGCATCCAAAGGATTTGATACAGGCAGTAAAATAGCGTCAGGAGAGTACTTTTTGATGTCCATTACAACTTCTTTCATGATATTTGCATTTATCATCAAAAGATCATCACGACTCATGCCAGGAAGTCTTGGACTCCCGGCAGTGATAACAACAACATCACAATTTGTCAATTCACTCATATCTTCAGCAACTGAAACTACGGTATGTTGTCGTGCGGCATTAGCTGCTTGACTCATATCAAGTGCCATCCCTTTTGCACGTTCTATTTTATTATCACGTAAAATAATTTCATGGCTAACACCTTTCATAGCAAGTGAATAGGCAACTGTCGCACCTACATTACCCGCTCCAACTATACCAACTCTTGTACCTTTCATAACACTCCTTTGGGCTTTTTTGAAAAACCTATAACTAAATGATTAAAAAAATCAAATAATTATAGGTTTTTATATTGCGAATATTATAAAAATATCCGCAATATTATATTTTAGATTGACTCTATGATTTTATTAAGTGTAGCAGATGGACGCATTGCAGCATCAGCTTTTGCAGTATCTGGATGATAGTAACCGCCGATATCTTGTGCTTTTCCTTCAATCGCAAGTAACTCTTCAAGAATTTTAGATTCATTCTCTTGTAGTGCTTTTGCAATTGGAGCAAATTTAGCAGATAAATCTGCATCATCTGAATTTGCCAATGCCTGTGCCCAGTATTGTGCAACATAAAAATGACTTGCTTTATTGTCTGGTTCACAACATTTTCGAGATGGTGCTTTGTTATTATCAAGATAACCATTATTTGCTTCATCCAGTGCTGCAGTCAATGCAGCTAGTTTTTCATCTGGATGTTTTTGGTTAATATATCTTAAAGATTCAGCCAAGGCTAAAAATTCACCCAAACTATCCCATCTTAAGTGTCCCTCTTTTAAAAATTGATCCACATGTTTAGGAGCTGATCCACCCGCACCTGTTTCAAACAGACCACCACCGGCAAGTAAAGGAACGATTGAAAGCATTTTTGCTGATGTGCCAAGCTCTAAAATAGGGAAAAGATCTGTTAAATAATCTCTTAATACATTTCCTGTTACAGAGATAGTATTTTCACCTTTTCTAACTCTTTTTAAACTGTATGCCATAGCAGACTGAGGATCCATGATCTCTATCGTTAAACCTGAAGTATCATGATCTTTTAAATACTCAGTTACTTTTTTAATCATATTTGCATCATGTGCTCTGTTTTCATCTAACCAGAAAACTGCCGGTTCACCTGTCAATCTAGCTCTTTCAACCGCAAGTCTTACCCAATCTTTGATAGGGATATCTTTTGCACGGCTCATTCTCCAGATATCGCCTTGTTCAACATCAAAGCTCATCAATTCTGAACCATCAGAATCAAGCACTTTTACAACACCATCTTCTGCTATTTCAAATGTTGTTGGGTGAGAACCATACTCCTCCGCTTTTTGTGCCATCAAACCAACATTACTCACACTACCCATAGTTGTAACATCAAATTGACCATTTTTTACACAATCTTCTACACACTCTTTGTAAAATGTTGCATAAGCTCTATCAGGAATAACAGCCGCACACTCTTGCGTTTTGCCATCTTTATTCCACATCTTACCACCGTCTCTTATGACAACGGGCATAGAAGCATCAATGATGATATCATTTGACGCATGTAAGTTTGTGATACCATTATCACTGTCAACCATAGCGATATTTGGATTTCCGTTTTCAACAACAGCTTTGAGTGCTGCCATAATCTCATCTTTTTTATCTGAATTTTCTAGTTTTTTCTCTAAATCTCCCAAACCTAGATTTGGATTTACACCCAAAGAGGCAAACTCATCTGCATATTTTGTAAATACATCTTTAAAAAACACTTCAACAGCATGACCAAACATGATAGGATCAGATACTTTCATCATAGTTGCTTTAAGGTGAATAGACCATAAAACACCATTGTTTTTTGCATCTTCAATAGATTTTGCTAAAAATGCACGAAGTGATTTAGCTGACATAAAAGTACCATCAAGTATTTCTTTATCTAACGCATCAATCTCTTTTAAAAGTTTCCCATTTAATTCAATTCTAACTTTTCCATCACCACTTTTAATGATAGACTTTTCATTTCCATAAAAATCACCCTCATCCATGTGAGCTACATATGTCTTGGAATTCTCTTCAAAAGGTCTTAATTTATGTGGGTGTTTCTGTGCAAATCTTTTAACAGCTGCGGCTGCACGTCTATCTGAGTTACCTTCACGAAGTACAGGATTTACAGCAGACCCTAAACAAGTGGCATATTTTGCACGAATGGCTTTTTCTTCATCCGTTTGTGGATCTTCAGGGAAATCAGGTATTGCATAACCCTTACCTTGAAGTTCTTCTATACATTCCATCAATTGTGGTATCGAAGCTGAAATATTTGGAAGTTTGATAATATTTCCTTCTGATTCTTTCACTACTTTACCAAGATACGCTAACTCATCATCTATTTTTTGATTTTCCGGCAATATATCAGAAAATGTTGCAAGTACTCTTCCTGAAAGTGAGATATCACGTAAATCAACATCTACACCTGCCTCTTTTGTAAATGCTTTTACGATAGGTAAAAGCGAATAGGTTGCAAGCGCCGGAGCCTCATCAATTTTTGTCCAAATGATAGTTGGTTTTGACATATATAATCCTCTTTATAAAATATATTTTTTCTTCATATTAGTGGTGTTATCGCTAACACAGCCGCCAAAAGTTTAATTTTATTTTTAAGTTTTTATTATACGATAATTCTATTTACCTTTTATAAAGTGTTACGAAAAATCACTTTTGATTTAATCTTTCATTTTAAAGTGTTTCATTTATTCACACATAAAAGTATAGATATTAGGATGTTGTATCTTACGTCAGTGTCACTCTACTAAGACTTTGATTGCCTTATTACAGACTTTCTATTAGGATAATACCCTCTTAAATAAATAAACATAAATAGATACAATTTGATTATTTTGGAATTGCTTTAAGATGGGCTTTATAAGTATTGCTAAAATGATGTTTCTTGTCTTTGCCTTTAACAAAATAGAGATATTTTACATGAGAAGGTTTTATAGCGGCCTGTATGGCTTCTACACTCACACAACAAACAGGATATGGTGGCAATCCTTGTATCTTATATGTATTATATGAAGAATTATCTTCTCGAATTCGTTTGGCAGTTACTTTTATATGAGAATAACGTTTATAATTTAAGGAACCATCCATTTGCAACTTCATATGACGTTTAATACGGTTGTCTATGACAGCTGATACCAATGGCATCTCTTTTACATTTGCTGCTTCTTTTTGTATAATAGACGCTTTTGTAATAATATCTTTAAACCATGATCTTTTATCATATGTATGTAAATATTTCTTGGAAAGTGCCTTATGTTCTTTAAAGGATTTATCCAATAGATACTTGATAAGTGATGCTTCTTTGATTCCTACTGGGACTTTATACGTATTGGCAAAAATCACACCTTCAGGAATAGAAGTCATCTTTTTATAACTTTGCAAAAGTTTACTTTCATTGAGATCTAATTGTTTTGCCAGCTGCTCGAAAAAAATCTCTTTCGTTTCACCGGGAATCAGAGTGATATCAGTCAAAGCTGCTTTTGAATGTGTGATACGCTGTAAAAACTCACTGCGACTCATCTGTGTTTTATCAAGGGTAATCCATCCTGCCTGAGGGTAACCGATGAGTTTTACCAAACGATAATCCAATTCACCTATATCAATACCACTTTTTTGCAATGCCCTCATCGCCGATTTAGTAGAGCCCTGGGGTATATAGATAGTTTTGGGAGTTGTAATCTTTTCTTGCAAATAGTGTTTGGTATAAAAAAACAGTCCCACTACGGCAACAAAAGAAAAGACAATCAATAAAAGTAGTGTTTTTAAAAATTTTGCTAACATCAAATAGATGCGCTATCCATAGTATCGGATAGCGCTATTTTCCTTTTACTTCATCATGTCTTCAAGCATTTGAGGCTCTACCTGATCAAAATTTAGATATTTGTATACTTTATCCATCATATCCGGTGTAATCTTTTTACCAACGATTTCAAGATATTCTTCTTTTGTCGGTAACTTACCAAGAAGTGCTGCAACTGCCGCTACTTCTGCACTTCCAAGATAAACCTGTGCACCTTTACCCAAACGGTTATCAAAATTTCTCGTACTTGTAGAAAAAACAATCGCACCATCAGCAACTCTAGCTTGATTTCCCATACAGAGTGAACATCCAGGAATCTCCGTTCTTGCCCCTGCTGCTCCAAAGATAGAATAATACCCTTCTTCTGTCAATGTTTTTTCATCCATCTTCGTAGGAGGTGCAATCCATAGTTTAGCTTTTACTGCACCTTCTCCTTTGAGCACTTCACCAAGTGCACGGAATAGTCCGATATTTGTCATACATGACCCTACAAATACCTCTTCAATTTTTTCATTTGGTCTGGATGAATCTGCCAATACTTCTGTTAAAGTCGCAACATCATCCGGATCATTTGGACACGCTACGATCGGCTCTGTGATTTTATTTAAATCGATTTCAAGAACAGCAGCATACGATGCATCTTCGTCTCTTTCCATCAAAACAGGATTTGCAATCCACGCTTTCATCTTATCGGCACGTCTTTGAAGTGTCTTTGCATCTTCATAACCATCTTTGATCATTTGCTCTATCAAAGCAACATTTGATTTAAGATATTCGATAATCGGTTCTTTGTTAAGTTTAACTGTACACGCCGCCGCACTTCTTTCCGCAGAAGCATCTGAAAGTTCAAAGGCTTGCTCACATTTAAGATCTTCCAATCCTTCAATCTCTAAAATTCTACCGGCAAATACATTTTTCTTACCTTTTTTCTCAACTGTCAAAAGACCATCTTGAATCGCAAAGTACGGAATCGCATTGACTAGGTCTCTTAGTGTAATACCTGGCTGCATCTGACCTTTAAACTTCACAAGAACAGACTCGGGCATCGTTAGTGGCATCATACCTGTTACACCCGCGAAGGCTACCAAACCTGAACCTGCAGGAAAAGAGATACCAATAGGAAAACGTGTATGAGAATCTCCACCTGTTCCTACTGTATCAGGAAGACACATTCTGTTTAACCATGAGTGGATAACACCATCACCCGGTTTTAAGATAACACCTTTTCTACTTGTCCAAAAAGCAGGCAATTCGTGTTGAAGCTCGATATCTGCTGGTTTTGGATATGCTGCTGTATGACAGAACGTTTGCAGTACAAAATCAGCCCCAAAGCTAAGTGCTGCAAGCTCTTTGATCTCATCTCTTGTCATAGGACCTGTCGTATCTTGAGAACCTACTGTTGTCGCGATAGGCTCACAGTATGTTCCTGGTTTAACACCTTCCATACCACACGCTTTACCAACCATTTTTTGTGCTAAAGTAAATCCTTTACCATCATCTTCTGGTATCTCAGGATGTAAAAATACTTCACTTGCACCTAAACCTAACGCTTCCCTTGCTTTTGCAGTCAATCCTTTACCTATGATCAAAGGAATCCTACCGCCTGCTTGCATCTCATCTGGAAGGGTATTTGGTTGCAATGTAAACTCACTAACAACTTTATCACCTTTATAAATCTTTCCTTCAAAAGGTTTTACTGTCACTACATCACCCATAGATAGTTGTGAAACATCTGCTTCGATCGGCAAACATCCTGAATCTTCTGCTGTATTGAAAAAGATAGGAGCGATGATTGAACCGATAACCACACCACCTGTTCTTTTGTTTGGTACACCTGGTATATCTGCACCTAAATGCCACTGCACTGAGTTGATACCTGATTTTCTGGAGCTTCCTGTTCCAACAACATCACCTACGTATGCAAGTGGGTGTCCCTCTTCTTTAAGTTTTGAAATCGTACCACTTGGATCATCCATCTTTGCAGTAAGCATAGAGTTTGCATGAAGGGGAATATCACTTCTTGTAAATGCTTCTGAAGCTGGTGAGAGATCATCTGTATTTGTCTCACCAGGCACTTGAAATACTGTTACCGTAATCTCTTTTGCCAATGGCTCTTTTGACGTAAACCATTCAGCTTGTGCCCATGAAGTTACGACCTCTTTTGCATATGCGTTACCTTCATCCATAAGATTTTTCACATCATTAAAAGCATCATAGATTAAGATTGTATGTTTTAATTCATCAGCCGCTGCCTGTGCAATCTCTACATGTTCACTTTTTAGTGCTTCAACCAATGGACCAACATTGTAACCACCAAGCATCGTTCCTAAGATTTGAATAGCTTCAACTTTATCAATCGCTTTACATGTCGCATCACCAACAACAATGGCATTTAAAAAACCAGCTTTTACATATGCCGCATCATCAACACCTGGATTGATATGGTTCTTCAATAGATTTAAAAGATAAGCCTCTTCTTTCATAGGATCTTCTTTCAATAGTTCAACCAACTGTGCTGTTTGCTCTGCTGTCAATGGCAGTGGTGGAACACCAAGTTTTGCGCGTTCTTCTGTGTGTGCCTTGTATTCTTCAATTAAGCCCATAAAATCTCCTTGGAAAATATTTAGCTAGATTATACTTGAATGTAGATTTATGTCAAATCACCTGTTACGTATCGTTACAGTTAAAAATTCTTAAAGTTACAATATGTTACAAATATACTTTCTTAATATAAAAAACAAAAATTACATCTTTAAAAAAAGTGTATATTTTTAAATTAGTATTTCTCTCTGTCCTTTGGTGTTTGGTGCAGATAAAACACCCGTGAGCTCAAGTTGTTCTATGATTCTCGCTGCCCTATTGTAGCCTATTTGTAGTCTTCTTTGAAGATAGGATATAGAAGTTTTTTTATCCGAGAGTACGATACTTTTGGCTTCTTCATACAATTCATCAAAATCATCTTCCCTTTTTGCCTTTTTAACATCTTCAGCGCCTGTGATAGAGAGTGATCCTGGTTCATTGAGAAATGTTTCATCATAAACAACTTCACGTTGTACTTTGAGAAACTCTACAATCGTTTCTATCTCTTTTTCCGTGATAAAAGGTGCATGAAGGCGTATCAATCCTGAAGTTCCAGGAGGCGTAAAAAGCATATCACCACGTCCTAAAAGTGACTCTGCTCCCATAGAATCCAAGATAACTTTAGAATCTATCTTTTGCCCTACTTTAAAGGAAATACGACTTGGAAGATTTGCTTTGATCAACCCTGTTACAACATCCACTGATGGTCTTTGTGTCGCAACGATAAGATGTATACCACTCGCACGTGCCATCTGTGCAAGTCTTGCGATATAAAACTCTACATCTTTTCCACTTGTCATCATCAAATCAGCCAACTCATCGATGATTACTACGATATAAGGGAAAGGATCAAATCCTTCTTTTTTCGCTTTTTCATTATAGTTTTCGATATTTTTCGTTTTGGTTTTACTCATGAGCTTATACCGTTTTTCCATCTCGACAACCATATTTGCAAGAGCTATAATCGCTTGTTTTGCTTGTGTGATAACAGGTGTCAAAAGATGTGGTATATCGTTGTAAATCGAAAATTCCAACATCTTTGGATCGATCATGAGCAGTTTGAGATCATCTGGAGAGTTTTTATACAAAAGAGATACAAGCATGGCATTTATCCCTACACTTTTACCACTACCTGTTGTACCTGCGATAAGAAGATGTGGCAGTTTTTTTAGATCGGTGACAAAAGGATTTCCAACTATATCCTTACCTATCGCCATCGTTAGCTCTGATTCTGCTTTTTGGAAAATTGGACTTTGCAAAATCTCTTTAAGATAAATTGTATCGATCTCTTTGTTTGGTATCTCTATACCAACCACATCTTTACCTGGAACCGGTGCTTGGATACGTATGGTCTCAGCTTTTAACGCCATCGCAAGATCATCTTGAAGGGTGAGAATCTTGGAAACTTTGATGTGTGCGTCAGGTCGAAACTCAAACGTTGTAACCACAGGTCCAGAATAAGTTGCAACCACATCACCGGTGATTTTAAACTGTGCCAACTTTTCGAGTAAGTCCATGATCTTTTGATCGATTTCAGCTTCATTGACATGATGCTTTCTTTTTGGTGGTGCTTTAAGAAAATCAAAATAAGGAAGTTTAAAATTTTTAGGTTTTTTCGCTTTACTTTTACGCGTCGTTGTCTTTGCAAGATATTGTTTATTTTCTTTTATCTCAGTGACGATATTGTTTTTAGGAGCTTTTTTTACACGCGGCTTGGTAGGTTTTTTGATCGTTTTTTGCACCTCATCTGCTAAAGTCTCAAGATCTTTTGTCTCTTCTTTGATGGTTTTATAAGTTTGTACGCGTTTTTGTTCTGTAGGGTCAGTTATCACTTGCTCACTTTGAGGCTGTTCCATCAACTCTTCGATACTTCCATGAAACTCTAAAACATCATCAAAATCATCATCTTCTTGTGTTACAACTTCTCTGCGAATAGTTTGTTTCACTTTTTTCATAGGTGCTTGTGGCTCTTCGATATCCGGAAAAATAACTTCTTCTTTTTGTGGAAAAAGTCTCTCTTTCAACTCAGAAACTTTTTGCAAAAACTCATCTTTAACCCGTCTAAAATAATCCCTCAAACCAAAGTGAAATGAAAAATTTTCTATCGTCGTATTTGCCAGATAAGCACCCGAAACTAAAATCAATCCCAAAATCACAACCCAGATACCAACACTACCCACATATCGGGTCAACAGCACATCTATCTTCTGCCCTAAGATACCAAGATAACTACTCTGGACTACTTTTGCCTGTAACATCAAAAACGCTACAAAAAGTATACCTGCGGGCACCCAAATACGCGTACGATCCAACTTCATATGAGGATCTTTGTACATGAAATACGTAGGGAAAACCAATAAAAAAGGATAGATAAAAGAGATATAACCAAAAAAGACACGGTTATATAAACCGATCATCGAACCAATCCTACCCGCTGAATCCGGCATAAAGGTTGCAACACCTATAAAAACAAAAATCAAAGCAGTGATGATAAACGCAATAGTTCTTAAAATAGTTTTACCTTGTACAATATTTTTGAAATATTATAGCAAAAAACGATTATACTATTGATATAAACTAAACTAAGTTTACTATTTTAGATAATTTAACAAAGTCAATGAATTTATTTTTGTTACGCTTGAAAGTATCGCTCTATAATTTAAGGAGAGTTGATTTAGATTCATGTAAGTCTCTGCTATATCAACATCTGTCAAATCAGATTTAAGTTCTTTGATATTTACTTCCATACTCATGGCTCTATCCTGTGCATTGCTCAAAGATTTATCCTGCACACCTATTTTTGCTAGGTTGTTATTAAAATGACTGCTAAATTGTGAGATTTTATCTAAAGCATTTTCGATACCTATGTTTCTTGGACTTTGGCTATTTCCATCAGGCGCTAGCTTACCATGACGAACAGCTTCGATCACATCATCTAACCCACTAAAAAAATCAATCTCTGCTTTTTGGGTTGTCACTGCATTGTTAGACATAAAAGAGATAGAAGGCTTCGTATCACTATAATCACTTGCCTTACTATCATACATCGCAAATTCTATATTGCTAAGGTTGTTAGATTTATCATGGATTTGCATCTTACCACTTTGATTGACATCAACATCAACAAGTTTTCTAGCATCTACAACGGCTGCATCATAGTCCGCTGCAGAGTTTGTACTAGCTGGTAATGTACCCGATGTTACCATAGAAATAACATTATGAAGTTGCCCAAGAGTCATATCGTC
>JALULO010000133.1 GCA_027056215.1 Campylobacterales bacterium
AATAAATGCAAGAGAAAAAGTCTGCATAATACTTATAATCAGGTGATAACCAATAACCTTATGACCCGCTTTAGCTTTTAGTAATATTTCATGTGGTGCATATGCTGTCAAGTTTTTACAAGATGGAAGTTTTGTGGTGGGTATTGTACTGAGTTTATTTTTTATTTTTAGCTCGACTGGTATATGGATACTTTACATAAAATTAGATAGTTTAGAAAAGGAGATTAGCTATGAATGATTATTTGACAGCTGCTATTGTATTGGCATTAGGTTTTATAGCTTTTTTTGTCGGGCGAATTGCAGTAAAAAGAAAGTGAAAAATAGCTGATTTTTTTTAGAACAGTGTCAGTCCCATGGTATTAGAAGTGCCCTAAAGAAGCACTAGATAAGTGCTTCATCCATCTCTTCGGGTATAGGAAGATTCATCAGTTTTAATACTGTCGGAGCGATGTTGTTTAAGCCACCGTTTTTTACTTCTGTAACATCTTCACTCATGACAAAACAGAGCACATCATAAAGTGTATGATTTGTCAAAATGTTTCCATCACTGTCTTTCATCTCTTCACAGTTACCATGGTCACTGGTTAAAACTAAGCTATATCCCTCTTCTTTGGCAACTTTGATGATCTGATCAAGTTCTTTATCGACCGTTTCAACTCCTATGATCGCTGCATCAAGATCACCAGTATGACCGACCATATCACCATTTGCAAAATTTACAACGATAAAGTCATAACCTTCTTTCATCGCTATTTGGACATTTTTACCAACTTCAGGGGCACTCATCTGGGGTTTTAGATCGTAGGTTCTAACATCGGGACTTGGTACTAACACACGAGTTTCATTGATAAATGGTTCTTCTACACCACCATTAAAAAAGAAGGTAACATGAGCATACTTTTCTGTTTCAGAGGTATGTAGTTGATTAAGACCTGCTTCACTAACGACAGAAGCCAAAACATTTTTTGGAAGCTCCTCTTTAAATAAAATAGGATAGTGAAAATCTTTACTATACTCTGTCATAGTAGCTATATTGACAGTTATCGGATTTCTTTCAAAATGATCAAAGTTTTTATTGCCGATTGCATCTGTGATTTCACGCATACGATCACTTCTGAAATTTGCAAAAATAACGCCATCATTTTCTTTCATGCCCTGGTAGTTGGCAAATGCTACAGGTTCGATAAATTCATCAGTGTTGTCATTGTCATATTGTGATTTGATATATTCGATTGGTGAGAGGTCAGTTTTGGGGTAGGCTGTTACAATCGCTTCATATCCCTTTTGTATTCGATCCCATCGTTTGTCTCTATCCATAGTATAAAATCTTCCACTAACTGAAGCAATAAAAATATCATCATTTAAAATCGTTTCTAGCTGCTTTAGATACTGTGGCGCAGAAGTAGGGCTGACATCACGTCCATCTGTGATAATGTGTAATGCAACTTTTTTTTCTTGTGAAGCAATAGCTGTAGCAATACCCATGACATGGCTAATATGCGAATGCACACCACCATCACTTAAAAGACCGATGATGTGTATGGTATTTGATTTTTTGATAACTTGATTTAGTGCTTCATTGTTTGCAAGTGAACCATCTTCAAGGGCTTTAGTGATTTTTACAAGATTTTGGTATAAAACACGTCCACTTCCCATCGTCATATGACCGACTTCACTATTACCCATCTGACCTTCTGGCAGACCTACCGAAAATCCTGAAGTTTTGATGAGACTATGCGGTACGTGTTGCATCAAATATGTATAAGCAGTTTTGTTTGCCTTGCAAAAAGCATTGTTTTCACAACTTTCGTTATACCCTATACCATCAGTGATAACGAGTAGTACTTTATTTGTTTTCATTGAAATATTTTTCCTAATTTTAAGAATTACAGAACTAAAAGATTGATTTTACTAAAATAGCCTTTTATTTTATTTAACCTCTTCTTTTTTGTAGTAGCGAGGTTCAAGGAACGTGATGCTTTATCTCTTTTATCATTATTTTGATATCAACTTGTTTCAGTATATAACTGTTCGTTCAGGCATAGCATTTTTTGTGAGTTTTATTTTGACATTATATATGATGCCACGCTATATATCATGGGCAAAAAAGAAAAAAGCAAACCAGCCGATTTATAAACTTGCTCCAGAGGGGCATCAGATAAAATCAACAACACCTACTATGGGTGGATTAGTTTATTTAAGTGCGACTTTGATATCCACATTGATCAGTGTTAAGCTAAATAATTTTTATGCATTGGGGGCTATTCTCACTATCGTATTATTTTCTATGATTGGGATAAAAGATGATTTGGCAAAGATCAAAGGTGGTAAAAACGAAGATGGTTTAAGTTCTCGTGCAAAGTTTTTATTGCAAATCTCTGCCTCTTTGATTATAGGGATTTATCTTTATATTGGGGGATTCATGACAGATTTATATATCCCTTTTTATAAGTATCCACTGTTTGATATGCACTTGTTAGCGATCGGGTTTTGGGTGATGGTTTTTGTTTCAACATCAAATGCTGTAAACCTAACAGATGGTTTAGATGGCTTGGCGACAGTACCTTCCATATTTTCTATCATGAGTTTGGGTGTGTTTGTCTATGTCATGGGTCATGCAATTTTGAGTGATTATTTACTAGTTCCAAATATCAAAGGTATTGGTGAAGTGACGATTATCGCTTCTGCACTTATCGGCTCTTTAATCGGATTTTTATGGTTTAACTGTCATCCCGCAGAGATCTTTATGGGAGATAGCGGGAGTCTTAGTTTGGGTGGATTTATAGCGTATATGGCGATCATCACAAAAAATGAATTTTTATTACTCCTTGTTGGATTTGTGTTTGTCATGGAGACTGTTTCTGTGATCTTGCAAGTGGGTAGTTATAAAACCCGTAAAAAAAGAGTTTTTAGAATGGCTCCGATACATCATCACTTTGAACTAAAGGGTTGGGCGGAAAATAAGATCATCGTACGTTTTTGGATTATGGCACTTATCTCAAATCTTTTAGCATTGATTACACTAAAAATAAGGTAACAATCATGACACTCTTTGGTTATGGAATCACCACTAAGGCTATCGCTCAAAAGTTTGGAAATTGTCGTATATTTGATGATAAATTTAGTGCTGTAACAATGGATAAAAATGGCAATGAATGTTTATCAAGTGATTTGTTCAATCCCCAAAATAGTATCCTTGAAGTAACAAGTCCAGGTATCCCTCCGACACATCCCTTGATACAAAAAGCACAAAATCTTGTTAGCGAGTATGATCTGTTTTCTAAAGTGATGCCTTATAGTATATGGGTTACAGGAACCAATGGTAAAACAACGACTACCGATATGCTTGGACATCTACTTACAAAAAAAGGAGCTGTTACAGGAGGTAACATAGGTACACCTTTGGCTTCACTAGATGAAAATGCACCTATGTGGATTTTGGAAACAAGTTCTTTTACCTTGCACTATACAACGATGGCTGTACCTAATATCTATATCATATTGCCAATAACACCTGATCATATCACTTGGCATGGAAGTTTTGAAGCATACGAAGCGGCGAAACTAAAACCACTACAATTGATGCAAGAGGGAGAAGTGGTGATATTGCCCTCCAAATATAAAGATCTTCCCACCAATGCTATGAAACTCACATATGAGAGTGCAGAGGATTTGGCAGAATATTTTGATATCGATCTTACAAAACTAAAGTTCAAAGAACCTTTTTTAACAGATGCACTTTTGGCACTAGGTGTGGGCAAAATACTCTTTGATGAAGTCAACTATGCGTTGATAAATAGCTATGAGATAGGCAAACATCGTGTAGAAGAGTTTTATGATAAGAAGAAGAGGTTATGGGTAAATGACTCAAAAGCAACCAATGCAGATGCAACGATTGCAGCTCTGAAAAGTTACAGTGGACGAAAAACATACCTTATCCTGGGAGGTGATGATAAAGGTGCTGATTTGACACCATTGTTTGAGCTGTTAAAAAGTATGGATGTTGAAGTTTTTGCTATCGGAAGCAATAGTGATCGCATCGAAACACTTTGTAAAAAATATGATATCGTATATCATGGCTGTAATATCTTGGAAAATGCAGTTGAAAAAATAGTACAAAAACACGATCAAAACGCAGTTGCATTGCTTTCTCCAGCAGCTGCTAGTTTGGATCAATTTCCTTCATATGCTAAACGTGGTGAAGATTTTATGAAATTTGTAGAAAATTTAAGTTAACTTTTAAAAAAATTCTGTATAATTTCAACTCCTTTAAAAGGCTGGATAGCTCAGTCGGTAGAGCAGGTGACTGAAAATCACCGTGTCGGCGGTTCGATTCCGTCTCCAGCCACCACCTTTTAAACAACCTTCCAAATAATTTTTCTCTATTTTTAAAGTTTTATTTTCTCAGCTCATCAGATATAGTAAGATACTTTAGTGCTCTTTCATGTGTATTTTTGATAAGTGTGTTTGCAAATGATTTTTCATCATCATTGGTGCAAAGTGTGATGAAGTCGTTTGTTTGTATAGCTCGAATAACATTGTTACAAAGTGTTTTGAGTTCTTTTGCTGCTAGTCTTAGATGAATACCATTTTCTTTACACATAGTGGCGATATCATCAGCTTTAATATCAAGAGAAAAATTATCACCAAACGCCATGGAGAGTTCTTGTTCAAACTCTGGATACATAGCGATAGATACTATATCGTAAAAAGGGGTGAGTTCGTAACCTCCTCTAGTGGCAAAAAAAGATATATTTTTACCATGGGCATCGCTGTTGGAGATCAAAAGATTGAAAAGTGTCCATTGGAATATCTGTAGTTTTGTTTTGATAGGATTTTTGCATCGTTTTGAAAAATCAAAAAGTTTTGAGAAGCTTATACCATCTCTGATATGTTTCACTCTTTTGCCTGAACCCATGTTGCGCTCATACTTGTGTGTGGGCGCTAGATCAAGGGCTTGACAGCCATCGATGATGTGTAGACGTTGGATCTCTTGATCACTGATGCGTTTACGGTCAAAACGTGTTACCAGTAGTGCCGGTTTATCTGCAAAGTGTTTTATCTCTACTTGAGCAATTTGCAAGCCTGCTGCTTTTGCCAGTTTCATGCAGATGTATTCGTTGATTACCAGATGTCGTTGTCTGTCAGTTTCAAATTTGAGGATATGGGTAGATGCTAGATTTCCTTCCCCAAAGCTATACATTCCATCATGATAGATTAATGGAAGCTTGTCCTGTACTCCAGCGACACTTAGTCTGGGTTTCCCATCCCAGATGATAAGCTGTATAGGATCTTGGGCTACAATCCTTCGTGTTAGTTCATCAAGTGATATCGGCCTTTGCGTGGTTTTTGGTTTGAGTAACTCTTTGCTAAAAAAGGTGAGTGCGCCTGATGTTTCATTGCCTATTTCATTGATAAGAGCTAGAGTGTTATTTTTTGTGATTTGAAAAAAGAGATTAAAAACGTCGAGTGCTTTTCCTTCTGGAAGGAGATTATCCAGAAATTTTTTGATACTACCAGACTGTGCTACTTTATCAAAAGTGATATAAGGAGATATTTCAAAACCCTTCTCTTTCCACTTTCGTGTATAAACGAAGTCAAATTTTTGAGAATGTTCATATAGTTGTAATACACCTACATGTTGATCTTTATGATAGAGATTGAGTTTATTGGACAACCGACTTGTCCCAGCCTTCAAATGTAAGCTTGATACCCAACATCTGTGCTACTGTGAGTATAGAATCAATACGAACATTTGCCGCTGCTTTTTCGATATTTGTCAAGGTTGCAATCGAAATGCCGCATAACATCGCAACATCATGCATCTTTAACCCCTCTTGCGTACGACGTGCACGTATGAGATTTCCTAGTAACTCTTTTGTCATATACCCATCTTGTTGTGGGGTTTGAATTGCTATGACTCTCTTTGCCATGAGATTCCTTTTAATTCTACTTTGACAGTATTATACACTACAGAAAAGAAAAATATCCTTAAATACTAGAAAAGTAGTATTTAATGTAACTTTATGTTTCATATATCCTATAATCATGTTAAAGTAGTATTATAGTAGCAAAAGGTATTCCATGTATATATACTAAAATCTGGGTATGAAACATTTTGAAACTTTTTTATGGAAAACTATTCTTTACCTCTTATTTTGTTGCATTGTCTCCACTTTTGTGCTATTATGTAAATAATATTTTACCAAATATAAAAGTTTATAGATTTTTACAGAGTTTAGGTTAAAGGATTAGGTAGTGAAGGACAAATTTACTGTTACTATAAGTGATGTTAATGGTGTTCGACAGTATACCTATGAACAAGTTGTAAAGATTGTTATAAAATGGACTTTGTTAGCATTGATTGTGTTAGGTGTATTGGGTTGGCTTGCTTATAAATCCTTTCCATGTAAAGAGCAACATCTTGAAGATGCAAAGTTATCTCAAAAGATTATGATCTTAAAAACAAAACAACAAGATTTGAATAAGCATCAAAAGGTATTGCAGGAAATAATCAATACTAAAAATCAACAATTAGTAGATATTGACAGACAACTCCAAAAGTTTGAAAAGATTACAGGAGTAGTGAGTGATACAAATAAAAGTATTATTCAGCGTATCCAGATCACGCAGGATAATGTTTTACAAAAAATCAAAGAAACTAAAAAAGCTGTGGTGGTGAAAATGGCAGTCAAAGAGATTGAAAAAAAACCTATAAAAACGTCTAAAGTATTGCCTTTGTCTAAAATCACACTTTTAAACCAAATGATACCCAATGGTAAGCCTGTTAAAAAGTTTCGTTTGATTAGCCGTTATGGTTACCGTACACATCCCATTACAAAAAGGATGGAGTTTCATCCAGGCATTGATATGGCAGCAGCTATAGGAACACCTGTCTTTGCTCCGGCAGATGGTGTTGTTACGTATGCAAAACAAAAAAGTGGATACGGAAAATATATGCTCATCAGTCATTCTTTCGGATTTAAGACTGTTTACGGACATTTGAGTGATTTTGCCTGTGCAGAGGGAACTTATGTGAAAAAAGGTGATATTATTGCATATGTGGGTAATAGTGGTAAAAGTATCGAACCTCATTTACACTATGAAGTGCGGTATTTAAATAAATGGCTAGATCCTGAACCATTTTTATTGGAAAATCCAAAAACACTCAATGAAATCCAAAAGCGCAATACTATGGTTAATTGGGCAGGTTTGATCGATCAAATAAAACTTACACAGTATAAATAAAATTAGGAAGGTATAAAATGGCATTATTTGGGTCAAAAAAAGATGAAAAGAGTAAAAAAGATAGTTCTGCCAGGCAAAAACAAAAGCTATCTGAAGCAACAGGCAATTCAACTATTATCACACGAGATACACATATAGAAGGTACAATTACAGGTAATGATGCTATCAATATAGATGGTAAAATTGTCGGGGATGTAAAAATTAAAAATAACGTTATTGTTTCTAAGAATGGAACAGTTATAGGTAATATACACTCACCTAAAGTAATCTGTAGTGGTAAAATTATTGGAAATATTATGTGTGATCATCTTGAAGTGTTGAAATCTGCATTGGTTAAAAGTGCAATTAATGCTGATGGTGTGATTGTTTATGGGAAGATTGAAGGGCAGATAGAAGCTGAAAATGTTAATATTGAACTAGATGGTTTAGTGACAGATAAGATTCAGGCTAAAAATGTCAATATCAGTGGGACTTTTGATGGTACTATCGCATGTGATTTACTTTCCACCAAAGGAACGGCCATCGTAAAAGGTGGAATTTATGTTAAAAACATTTCTAACCAGGGTGGTAGAATAGAGGGCTCTATCGGTCAGTATAAAGATGTTATCACTTCGGATAAGTCTCAGGCAATCGAAAAGCAGGATGATATAGAAGAAGATATTAGAAAAACTGACTAATCCAGATCTTTAATTTTAGAGAGATAGAAGTGGTATAACCTACTTCTGTAAATGTATGTAGTCCTTTTTTGTTGTAAGTAAATAGTGTTGGAAAAGTATTGACCTTAAATTTTGTGCTAAGATTTCCGTTTTTGTCATTGACAACAGGAAAATGTAGATCTCTTTTTTTCATGTAGGGTTTGATATCTTCATCTGAACCACTGTTTACTGCAATAGTTAAAACCGTATACTCTTTTGATAGTTTATCTATAACAGGTGATTCCATCTTGCAAATAGGACACCAAGAACCCCAAAAATAGAGTATCAAAGGTTTTCCTTCACTATACGAAACCAATGATAATTTGCTCTGATTTACAAGTGTTAAGTTTAGATCTGGAATATGCTGATTTTCCAATTTTGGTTTTTTGATGTAACTTACGATATTTGCGATGATAAATATCATTATTATTAGTTTAAGTACCTCGATAATGGTCTTTTTGATAGAAATATTGATTTTCATTAGCCGGCTTTAAAACTCTCTTTGCTTTTACAAAGATCTGTTAAGAAACATTCAGTATCGCATTTTGGGTTTTTTGCGGTACATATATACCTGCCAAAAAGAACCATAGCTTGATGAAGTATATAAAGATTGTCTGTAAATTTTTGAACGAGATCCTCTTCTGTTTTTGCCGGGGTTTTTGCATCACTAAGACCTAACCTATGTGCAACACGAAAAACGTGTGTGTCTACTGCCATCAGATTTGCTTGTGTGTATTCGATCATGACAACATGTGCAGTTTTTTGACCAACTCCAGCAAGTTTAATCAACTCTTTTTCATCCAATGGAATCTCTCCATGATAGTTATCTATAACACTGTGTGCCATTTTTATGAGATTTTGTGCTTTATTGTTGAAAAAAGAGCAGGTTTTGATAAGTTCTTTGACATCGTCAAGATCAGCATGTGCTAGATCTGCTGGTGTTGGATATTTTTTAAAAAGAGCAGGAGTGATGAGATTTACCCGCTTGTCAGTACATTGAGCTGAAAGCATAACAGATACCAACAATTCATATACATTAGTATACGCGAGTTCTGTTTTTGCATCTTTATACCGCTCTATAAAGCGTTGTTTAATCTCCTCGATTTCTTTTTTTGTTGCCTTTTTCATCAACTATTTCCCTTCATATGCAGTTACGTCCGGATCACTATAGTTTGGAACATCATCATAACTAAAAACAGCATAATACTTATCAACTTTTGGTGATCCAAAGTTGTCATAAGTATAGTTATCACTACCTGCATATAGTTTTACGCCATCGTAAGGATTTTTGGGGATATGAAAACGATTTCTTATCACATAAGCACCTGTAAAACTTTCATCTTTAGGATTTTCCCATGAAAGTTTTACCATGCCTTTTTCAATAGATGTTTTTAAGTTTGTACAAGGTGCAGGTGGGTATTTCCTTCGTTTGATAAATTTGATAACAAGTTTAACCGTATGATCATCATGTTGTCCATACCAGTCAACCAAATGATTTTTGGCATCACCGGCGGTAGTTGCTTTCACGACAAAGCGTACTGATTTGTTTTGTGCATGAAAATTTTCAAGTTCTGTTTTGCTAAGTGTGTCAAATAGAAAGAAATGTTTATTGCTTTTTTTAAGATCAGACAAACTAACTTCATAACCGATAAATTCGATTTTCTCTCTATCTTTAATATCTTCATAGTCTTGACTTTGTGTGTCTACAAATTCTATATTGTATCTTATGTCTTTTGATGACTTTGGTTTATTTTTATTTTGAATAACGATATATGCATCAGTTACAACAGTGCTACTAGCTGGAGGTAGTGTATCAAGTGCAAATTCCATATATCCATATATCTTTTCACCATTTTTATCAAAACCACATGCCAATTTTTCTGTAGTTGTGTTTTCGCTTGAAATAGTATTAATAAGTGTTGGTTTTATGTCAAGTTCTGTTGATGGTAAGGTATACTTGATATCAAGATGTGGTCTGTAGTGAATACCTCCACCAAAAGGACCGTACCCTAGATCAAACTGCATCATTTGTGAATCCCTACCCAAAGGAAGTTTGGTCGGTCCTTGAAAACGAAAAAGTGCTTTTTGATTGCTTATTTCATGTTCGAGAAGTTTCTTTTCATAGTCATTAAAATGCCATTGTCTCCATATCCCTTGTGTCAGTTTTTCTGATGGGATGGTTTCGCCTAGTGTTTGGATGATTTCTGCTTCATGAATTTGTTGAAAATCAGTGATTTCGCTAACACTTTGTTGGTTAACAAAGGAGAGTGCCCATTCAC
>JALULO010000134.1 GCA_027056215.1 Campylobacterales bacterium
ATAAAATATCGCGTACTTTTTTCTTTGATCAATTTGAAAATATTGGGTTCATCTTCTTCTATACCTATAGTTGTAAGACCAAGGTTCTTCTCTACGGAAGCTTCAATCATTTTTGCATTGCATTCTTTGATGCCAAAAAGGGATAAAATGGCTTCCATTAAAATTGATTTTCCAGCACCACTTGGACCTGTAAATATGATGAAATTTTGGTCAAATTCTAGTTGTACTTCTTGAAAACTAAGGTGTTTTTTAAGATAAAAGCGTGTAATCACTAACTTCCCCAATGTAATTTTTGTTTTAGTACATCAAAATAATTACGTTCAATTCTATGTATCATACGAACACTTTTTTGTGCAACTTTGATGCGAATTGCATCAAAAAATTTTAGATTATAAATGTCTTGACCATCGATAACGATGATAGTTTCATCTTCACTTTCAAAAGTGACTTCAAAATCAGCAGGTAAAACCAGAGGTCTTTGGGTAAGTGAATGAGGACAAATAGGCGTAATAATCAAAGCTTGAGTTAAAGGATATACGATAGGTCCTCCAGCAGATAGATTGTACGCGGTTGATCCTGTGGGGGTGGAAACAATAACCCCATCACCATAATAATGATTTAAATGTTTTTTATCCATATGTACTTCTGATGAACTAACATACGCATTGACATTGACCATACCATCAATAGATGGACGAGAAAGTACTATATCGTTAAAAGCGATCAGGTGTTTGTTTTCCACTTTTGAAATGAGCTCTACCTCAAGTACCATACGGTGATCTATACGATATTCTCCAATAAAAATCTTAGTGATAAAATCTTCTATCTCGTAGAGTTTAATATCAGTCAAAAATCCCAGATTACCAGCATTAATACCTAAAATAGGTTTATCATAATGATAACTGCGACGGCTTAACGATAAAAGTGTTCCATCCCCTCCGATGGAAATCAAAATATCGCTTTTTGCATACATCTCTTTACGGGGTATACCTTCAATATCTAATAATTTTGCACTTTGTGTATCTGCATATAATGTTACACCATGTTTGAGCAGTATTGATTTTAAAATTTCATAATAGGGTTTAAGATCTGAAGAATTTGGACGTATCGACAGACCTGCTGTTTTAATATCTGTAAGTTTATCTTTACTTGTGATTAAATGCATAACTGATTCCTAATATATGGGCATGTTATTGTAAAACATTTACCCAATCCCAAAGTAGTTTATTCTTTTGCATATATAGATCAACTTTATTTGCTTTGATACCAAAACTTGCTGTGATTTTTTCTTTAAAAAGTGCTTTTTGTTCCGGGGTTTGTAAAAGTGAGCGCATCCTTGTATTTAATGTGATTAGCTTTTGGGGATAATGTTGGTTTATCTGTTTGATGATTTTTTTGAGTAAGTCAAAAGTCATTTGTTCAGATATGGGTTCTGGTTTGTCACTGCTTAAATCTGCGATTTCTTCAAGGTTCTGAGATGTTAATCTGGGTTTTTTTTCAGCTTTTTTATATACGCTTTTTTCAAAACTTTCCAGATTAGTTATTTTCGTTTCTATACTCTTTGATGGAGAATGTACATTTGTGTTAATATCTGGACTGAACATAAATATATAAGTAAAAAAAGCAATGATGATGGTGATTAAAAATATAAAAGTTTTCATGTATTTATTATAACCTATTAACTTTAGATGTTTCTATTTAGCTGATAATATTTTTTATTTCAGTTAAACTATTGTAAAAAAAGTGTATAATCCTAAGATCATAACAAATTAAGAAGGAAAGAAAATGACAAAAATAGTTTTAACAGTAATTACATTGGCAGCAGTATTATCACTTAGTGGATGTGCTGAGAAAAGATCATGTTGTAATCCACCAAAAGCAGTAGCCGCACCGGCGGTAGTAGCACCTGCGCCTACACCTGTAGTAGAGGCAGCACCGGTTATTCAACCTGCGCCTGTAGTAGAGGCAGCACCGATTATGGATGCAAAAACAAGATCAGTTCAATAGTTTTAGTCTGTTGAGTGATGTGAGAGGTTTCTCACATCACTTTCTTTTCAAAATAACACCGCATTCGATATGTTTTGTATAGGCAAATTGATCAAAAACTGCAAATCTTTCTATCTCAAATCTCTTTTTTAATATCTCTAAATCTCTATATAAAGTTTCTGGATTACATGAAATATAGATAATATTTTCATAGTTTTGTACAAAGTTTAGTGTTTGCATATCTAATCCTGCACGTGGAGGATCTACGAAAATATGTGAAAAATGATAAGCTTTTAACGTAATATGTTTGAGTCTGTTAAACTCTCTTTTATATTGTAATGCTTCCGTTAATTCTTCACTACTTAATCTAATGAAGTCGATATTTTCTGTACCATTTAAGGTACAATTTTCCACTGCTGACTTGATGGAGTGTTTTGAAACTTCAGTGGCAAGTACTTTATGAAATCGCTCACTTAGGGGGATTGTAAAATTTCCATGACCACAATATAGTTCAAGAAAATCTGTTGTTTGGAGCGAAATATGCTTTTTAACCCAGCCGATCATTTGTTGGTTTACAGATGGATTTGGTTGTGTGAAACCTGTGTCAAAAAGTCGAAAATGGTAAGTTTTATCCAAAATACTGAGCTGTTCATCGATATATTCTTTGGTAACAACGATTTTTATCCCACGGCTTCTGCCAATGAGATCAATACCCAATGTTTTAGCAAGAAGTAGTGCTTCATTTTTCCATACATGATCTATTTTTTTGTGATAGATAAGTGTTATAAGAACTTCTCCTGTAGTGCTAGAAAGAAATTCTACGGCAAATAGACGCTCCTTTAAAATAGGATTTTTATGAACTTCCACAAGTAACTTTTGCATCGCTTTGTTGATTGACTCACTAACAATAGAACAGCTATTTATTTGTACTAAGCCCTTGTGCTCAAGGGTATGCATAGCATAAGATAGTCTATCTTTCTCCCAATCATGAAAGATTCGAAATTCACCTCTATACCGAAACTGTTGTTTGGGCGATCGAAAGATATCTATATCATGAACTAAAAAACGTTCTTTAATAGCCTGCACTTTATAATCCAACTGTTGTTCATAATCCATATCATGTAGTGTGCAACTGCCACATTTTCCAAAATAATCACATATCATTTAAAACTCGCTATCAAATTTCCGATTAATAAATTCCAACCATCTACCAGTACAAAGATTAACAGTTTAAAAGGCATAGAAATCATAACCGGCGGTAACATCATCATACCCATACTCATAAGCACTGAACTGACGACCATATCAATCACCAAAAATGGTAAGTAGAGTAAAAAACCAATCTCAAAAGCACTTTTAAGTTCACTGATCATAAAAGCAGGTATAGCGATGGTTAAAGGTACAGCTGCATAGTTTTGTGGGTTTGGAAGTTTTCGAATACGAAAAAAAAGTGCCAAATCTTTTTCTCTAGTGTTTTTGATCATAAAAGATTTAAAAGGTTGTGTACCTTGTTTAAAGGCTTCTTCGTATGATATCTTCTTTGCCATATAGGGTTTGACTGCCTGATCATACGCTTTTTGTCCTACAGGTTGCATGATAAAAAATGTCAAGATCAGTGCCAAAGATACCATCAACTGATTTGGTGGCATCTGTTGTGTCCCCATCGCTTGTCTTAAAAAGGAAAAAACAACAATCAAGCGTATAAAACTTGTCATCACCAGTAACAAAGAAGGGGCTAAAACAAGTAGGGTTAAAACAACAAGAACATTAAGAGAGTTTACCAAATCTTTAGGTTCACTAGGAGCGGATAGGGACAGATTGACAGTAGGCATTGAAACAGCATCTGCACCATACATGACGGAGGCAAGCAGCAAAAATAGAAGTGCTATAGCTCTAATCTTTATCCTCCGTTTTGTGTATCAAGAATGCTTTTTTGTGCACTCTGTTTATCATCCTCATCTTGTGAAAAAAAGTATAACTCAACTCGTCTGTTTTTTTCCTTACCCTCTGGGGTTAAGTTTGATGCTATCGGGTCAAATTCAGCTTTACCACAAGCCGTTAAAAGTTTGGCTTCTACACTGTTTTTAATCAAAATTTTTACGACTGAAATAGCTCTGGCAGTGGAAAGTGCCCAATTATCAGGATAAGGACTAAATACTGGTTTACTATCATCTGTATGTCCTATGACATGAATACGCATGTTTTTTGGAAGTTTAGCTATTACGAGTGCAATTCTTCGTAAAAAAAGTAGTGCGTCATCATCATCGATCGTAGCACTTCCTTTTTTAAAAAGTAATTTTGCTGGCAATCGAATCATAAAGCCATCTTCTGCCTCTTCAAGTGTTGCTTGGGTTCCTTCTCCTGCCTTTGCCATTTCATTAAGTTCGATGATTGTTCTTTGGAGAGTTTTCATTTTTTGAGCACTTTCATCTTCTTCATCAATAGGTGTGGTCTCTTGTTGTCTTTCAGGGGATACTTTGACTTTTGTACCACCCTCAAGTACACTTAATGCTCCCGTAAGGGAAGCAGCGGCTTCTGAGACTTTTTTTGCATCCATCGTAGACATAGACAATAATAAAACAAAAAAACAAAGCAAAAGTGACATAAGGTCACCAAATGCAGCTAGCCAACCTGGTAGACATTTAGGACAATCTTGTTCTGGACATTTCTTACCCATCTATTTCCTTAGTTAAATTGGCTTTCACGTTCATTTGGCGGTAAAAATGCAAGTAATTTTGATTCCAATGTTCTAGGATTATCCCCTGCCTGAATAGACATGATCCCTTCTATGATAAGTGTTTTGATAACCATTTCATCTGTATTTCTTAGCCCTAGGATATTTTCAACCGGACCTCCGATGATATTTCCAAGCATCGCACCGTACATCGTCGTCAAAAGTGCAACAGCCATAGAAGGACCAATCGCTGCTGGATCAGCCATATTTAAGAGCATCGCAACCAGACCGATCAATGTACCAATCATACCCATCGCTCCGGCAAAACCTGAAATTTGTCCAAAAAAGGAAGCATTTACTTTGTGACGTACATCGGTTTGTTCCATATCTATTTCTAAAAGATCGCGTATAACATCAGGTTCGTTACCATCTATTGCCATACCGAGTCCTTTTTTTAAAAACTCATTTTCTTCTTTAGCAACATCACCTTCGAGTGCTAGTACTCCTTCCTTCCGGGCTTTTGTGGAGTAGTCAACAAGTTTTGTGATAAGCTCTTTAGCATCTGTTGTTACAGGTTTGATAGCAACCATAAACATCTTTCCAAAGCTTTTGATGTGATCCATTTTGAAACCGATCATCAAGGTTCCGATAGTTCCACCAAAAACGATGAGTATAGAGGGTACATCGATATACGGTCCGATTCCAACACCCATCGCCATTGCACCAAAGAGTAGGGCAAGGGTTAGAACAAGACCAATGACACTAGCTAAATCCATTGTTACCATATCCTTAATTTATAAAATATATTACATTAAAATATTGATTTATACAAATATCGGCAGATATGTAAATTTATTTAATATTTAAACGATATACTTAAGTATTGTTATTAATTTGTAGTTTTTATGACAATATCATACTATAAATAAATTATAAAAATATAAAATACTTAATTTTTTAAAAGGATATTTTAATTATGACAAATAATTCTGTAATTATCTTGGCGGCTGGTAAAGGTACACGGATGAAATCTACACGTCCTAAAGTTTTACATGAAATCTCTGGATTTCCCATGTTGTATTATGCTATAAAAGATGCACAAAAATTAAGTGATGATATCACAGTGGTACTTTACCATCAAGCAGAACTTGTACAAGAGAGTATGGAGAGATATTTTGACAATATCAACTATGTATTACAAGATCATGTAAACTATCCTGGTACGGGTGGAGCAGTGATGAATATCGATGTCAAACACGATAAAGTATTGGTTCTAAATGGTGATATGCCTCTTATCGAAGCAGATGAACTTGAAAAGTTTAGCCAGATTGATGCAGATATCGTTATGAGTGTCATTAAGATGGATGACTCTTCCGGATATGGAAGGGTTGTGATTGATGGTGATGAAGTTGTTAAAATTGTGGAAGAGAAAGATGCTTCTATCACAGAAAAAGCCATCAAAACAGTCAATGCCGGTATTTACCTTTTTAAACGTAAAATACTTGAAAGCTATCTTCCTAAACTGAGCAATGACAATGCACAAGAAGAATATTATTTGACAGATGTAGTAGAATTAGCGAAAAATGATGGTTATAAAGTAGCGCCTTTGTATGTCAAAGAAGAAAATTTTAAAGGTGTAAACTCTAAATATGATCTGAGTTGTGCTGAAGAAATCATGCAAAGACGTATCAAGAAAAACTTTATGATGGCGGGAGTTACGATGCATTTACCTGATACGATTTATATTCATTCGGATGTTAAGATTGAAGGTGAATCTATCATCGAACAGGGTGTAACTTTACTTCATGGAACAAAGATTGTAGAGAGTCATATCAAAGCAAACTCTGTTATAGAAGATAGTAAGATAGTCAATTCAACTATTGGTCCTATCGCAAGGGTGCGTCCTAAAAGTGAACTTTATGATACCCATATTGGAAATTATGTAGAAGTTAAAAAGTCGATTTTAAAAGGTGTTAAAGCAGGGCATTTAAGCTATCTTGGTGATTGTGAAATCGATGAAGGAAGCAATATAGGAGCAGGAACGATCACCTGTAATTATGATGGTAAAAATAAATATAAAACGATTATTGGTAAAAATGTATTTATAGGTAGTGATACGCAGATAGTAGCACCGGTTGTTATCGAAGATGAAGTACTTATCGCTGCTGGTACAACAGTCAATAAAGATGTTAAAAAAGGATCACTTGCTATCAGCAGAACAAACTTAAAAACAGTAGAAGGTTTTTTCGACAAATTTTTTAATGAATAGATAAAGAGGGGAAGAGGGGAATGTTGTTAGAGGGAAAAAACATATTGGTTGGTGTTACAGGAAGTATCGCCATCTATAAAAGCTTGGAGTTGATTCGCCTGTTTATCAAAGCTGGCGCACAAGTACGGGTTGTTATGAGTGAATCAGCACAGCGGTTTATAAACCCTTTAACATTTGAGGCAATCAGTGGACATGAAGTACTTCATTCACAAACAGAATCTTGGGCAAATGACAATAATCATATAGATCTTGCAAAATGGGCAAACTTATATGTTATCGCACCCGTTACTGCGAACACGATCAACAAGCTTTCAAATGGTATAGCAGATAACCTTATCACCCAAATCGCACTGGCATTTCAAGGAAATATCTTACTCGCTCCCGCAGCAAATACTAATATGTACCAAAACAATACAACCAAAGCCTCTTTAAAAATGTTAAAGATTTTAAATTTTGAAGAAATTGTGCCTCAAAAAAAGTTACTTGCATGTGGTGATGAAGGTGTAGGTGCGTTGGCTGATCCTACAGAGATATTTCATAAAAGTGCACAGATGCTTTTAAAAGAGCCTTTTTGGACAAATCGCCGTGTAGTTGTAACTGGTGGTGGGACGGTTGAAAAGATAGATGATGTACGCTATATCTCAAACTTCTCAAGTGGAAAAATGGCAGCAGCTTTGGGTAAAGCACTCTACTACAAAGGTGCAGATGTTTGTTTACTTGCAACGCAAAAGATTGTAGATATTCCTGAAGATGTTTATGTGATAGAAGTAGAGGATTCAAAAGAGTTAAAAGAGTATCTTGTTGATGCGATTCGTGTGGCAAAAAAGGGTGTTTTAACAAAAGCGACCTTGATGGATGACTCTGTTCCTGAGTTGATTCAAAAAAAGCCATATCTTTTTATGGCAGCTGCTGTGAGTGATTTTGTTCCTAAATATCCCCAACAAGGAAAAGTTAAAAAAGAGAGTCTTGGAGATACTTGGATGTTGGAACTTGTTAAAAATGAGGATATCTTAGCTTCTGTTAACAAAGAGGGTATTTTTGCAGTTGGATTTAAAGCAGAGAGTGATGCAAACAGTGCCTTAAATCATGCGACGGCTATGTTACAGAAAAAAGAACTCGATGCAGTTTGTTTAAACAATGTTTCTGATAATCCTTTTGGAAGTGATGAAAATGAAATTACTTTGATCACCAAATCAGAACAGTTTTCACTACCTAAAGCCAATAAACTTGCTCTCTCTTTATCCCTTTTGGAGAAGTTATCCCAACTTGGTGACAGATGATTTCCCAGCTGAGTCAAATTGCTAAAATTGACCTATTGTTGGCGAAGCTTAGTACAAAACGTTTTAATGCTGTATTGCCTGTCAATATCGATGTTATTAAAAAGAGTGATCCTCAAAAGTATTTATTACAAATTGGTAATAAAGAGGTCAATACAAAAAGTAGTTTAGAACTGGAAGTGGGGAAAAAGTACTGGGGTGTGATGAAAGAACAAACGCAAACACACACTGTCTCACTTTCAAAACTTCTTTTAAAACCAAACTTTTTACAACATACAAAACGCTCTTTACTCCCTGAATTTACACCCCAAAAGATGGTTGGACTTTTAGCAAAGGAGTCACCCAAAACTGAGTTAAAGACGCAACTTTTAGAACATCTCTCAACAGCAACAAGTAAGCAAGATTTTATGACTATCACAAACATGATCGCAGCTCTCAATAGTGATGTTTTTTCGATGCTATTAAAGCATAATGATAAAAGTACGATGTTTCAATTTAAGAAGCGAAAATCTCAAAGCAAAACTTCAAGTGAAGATGGTATGATAGACTTTTATGCCGCTTTTGAACATTTAGGACCGGTCGATGGTGTCGTTGAAGTTAAAGGGGATATCAAAAGAGTTGTGCTTTATTTGTATTATGAACAGAGTCTGGAGTTTTTACAAAACGAGTTGTCACAGCTGGATTTTCAAGGTCAGCTTTATCCTAAAAAAGGTAAAATCGCACCTTTGTATGAACCGGTTTCATCGCTCTTGGATATAAAAGGATAGATATTATGAACGAATTAAAACATATTGCGATTATCATGGATGGCAATGGGCGATGGGCTAAAAAACAAGGTTTTCTAAAACGTATCGTGGGTCATGAAGAGGGTGCGAAAAGGGTGCGTGAACTCACAATCCACGCGTCAAATATGGGTGTAAGATATCTTACCTTGTATGCCTTTAGCACAGAAAACTGGAAACGACCTGAAGGAGAAGTCAGCTTTTTGATGAAGTTGATGGATCGATATCTTAAAAATGAATTAAGCCTTTTTTTAGAAAACAATGTACGTTTTGAGACGATTGGTGAGATTGAAAAACTACCCCAAAGTTTGCAAGAACGTATCGCATATACCAAAGAGAAAACAGCACATTTTACAGGTTTGACACAAGTTTTGGCTGTAAACTATGGTTCAAAAAATGAAATCGTACGAGCGGCAAATAAAGCGATTTTAGCAGGTAACCAGATCGATGAAGAGCATTTTGATAATTTGTTGGATACAGCGGGGATGGATCCTGTTGATATCTTGATTCGTACAGGCGGGGATAAACGTTTGTCCAATTATCTCTTATGGCAAGCCGCATATAGTGAACTCTTTTTTACAGATACGCTATGGCCTGATTTTACAACTGATAAACTAGATGAAATCATCGACGTATTTAAAGGTGTAGAGCGAAGATTTGGAGCAGTAAAATGAGTCAAATGTGGTTAGAAGGTGCGATTGTTACCCTGTTTGGATTGCTATTTGGTTCATTTTTAAATGTTTTGATCTTACGTATTCCAAAAGAAGAGAGTATCGTATTTCCAGGTTCTCACTGCCCAAAATGTAACAATAAACTAAAATGGTGGCATAATATACCACTTCTTTCATGGTTTATGTTAAGAGGTAAATGTTACTTTTG
The DNA here is from genome assembly GCA_027056215.1 of Campylobacterales bacterium. Classification (GTDB taxonomy): domain Bacteria; phylum Campylobacterota; class Campylobacteria; order Campylobacterales; family QNZT01; genus QNZT01. The sequence goes on from JALULO010000134.1 coordinate 9,868, forward strand.
TAAAAGTGATATCTCATGGCAATATCCTCTTATCGAGTTTACATCAGCAGTTATTTTTGCACTGGCATACTGGAAAGTTGGAAATATTCCTTATAGCATTGTTGTTGGATTGGTATTTTCTTTGTTGCTGGGATTGTCTATGATTGATCTCCGCTATAAAGCAGTGCCGGATAGCTTAAATCTCTCAGCACTAACTTTGTCTATCTTCGCTTCGCCTTTGATCCTTTCAAATCTGATCAATGCACTGTTGTTCGCTGGTGGATTTTCACTGCTTAGATTTTATGTCTCATATTTTGCAAAAAAAGAGGCTTTGGGTGAGGCAGATATCATGATCGCTGC